>CALDNY010000085.1 GCA_937914685.1 uncultured Kordiimonadaceae bacterium | reverse complement strand
CCATTTTAAATTTGCTGGGTTAAACTCAAATTTTTCTACGTCTTTGACATTCACACTCATCGGTCAATTTCTCCGAAAACAATATCAAATGAACCGATCATTGCAGGAATATCCGCAAGCATATAGCCCTTAGCCACATAGCCCATAGCCGCCAAATGAGCATAGCCCGGCGCACGAATGTGACAACGATACGGTTTATTTGTGCCGTCTGAAACCAGATAGACACCAAATTCTCCTTTTGGTGCTTCAACAGCGGCATAGACTTCACCTTCTGGTACTTTAAATCCTTCAGTATAAAGTTTAAAATGATGGATTAAAGCCTCCATAGAAGATTTTATTTCCGCCCGTGGTGGCGGTGTTACCTTGCGGTCAATTGATGAAACAGGCCCTTCTGGCATTTTTTCAATACATTGGCGCATAATACGAACCGATTGATACATTTCTTCGATACGTAAGATATAACGGTCATAACAATCGCCGTTCTTACCAACGATCACATCAAAATCTAATTCACTATAAACCTCGTAAGGCTGAGCGCGTCGAAGATCCCATGCAACATCACAACCACGTACCATCGCGCCCGTAAATCCTAAAGCAAAGGCCTCCTCTGCACTTACTTTACCGATATCGACATTACGCTGTTTGAAAATTCTATTTTCAACAACCAAAGCTTCCATATCGCCAAGCACTTTTGGGAATGTGTCACAAAAATCAAGAATTCGCTTATCTAGTCCTGCGGGCATGTCTTGATGAACACCGCCTGGGCGAAAATAATTTGCATGAAGACGCGCCCCACAAACGGCCTCGTAAAACTCCATCAAAATTTCACGTTGCTCAAACCCCCAAAGCATCGGTGTTAAGGCGCCAACATCAGTAGCATGGGAACAAATATTCATAATATGATTAAGAATGCGTCCAATTTCGCTGTATAAAACGCGAATATATTGACCGCGCGCTGGCACTTCGATGTCCATTAATTTTTCAATAGCCAAACAAAAAGCATGCTCTTGGTTCATGGGAGCAACATAATCAAGGCGATCAAAATAGGGGATCGCTTGCAAATAAGTTTTATGTTCAATAAGTTTTTCAGTACCACGGTGCAAAAGTCCAATATGCGGATCTGCCCGTTCAACAATTTCACCGTCCAGCTCAAGTATAAGACGAAGCACACCATGAGCCGCAGGATGCTGCGGGCCAAAGTTCACGTTAAAGTTTTTAATATCAACCTCAGCCATGATTACCCTTTATTCCCTTCATCTATATTTTCATCTTCGGGAATAATATATTTAGCACCCTCCCACGGGCTCATGAAATCAAAGGTACGAAATTCTTGAGCAAGCTTAACGGGTTCATATATAACGCGTTTCTCTTCCTCGCTATAACGAACTTCAACATATCCAGTAAGGGGGAAATCTTTACGTAAGGGATGGCCTTGAAAACCATAATCGCTCAAAAGTCGTCGCAGGTCAGGATGGCCGTCAAACATAATACCGTACATATCCCAAGTTTCACGCTCATACCAATTAGCCGATGGATAAACATCAACAACAGACGGCACCGTCGTTTCTTCATCGGTCTTAATCTTTACACGAATGCGATGATTATGCTTTAGACTTAATAAATGATAGACCACATCGAAACGTTCGGCCCGTTCTGGATAATCTACGCCGCAAACATCCATTAATTGGACAAAACTGCATGATGTATCATCGCGCAAAAAACCAAGAATTCTCACAATTTTGTCGCCGCGTGCATTTAACGTCAACTCATTATAAGCCACTTTATAATCAATGATATCATCGCCAATTTTACCAATTATATGCTCACCAAGATTCTTTAATACTGCATCAGAACTCATTTGTTTTTCTCTCCTAGCGCTCAAAGGTCGTGGTGCGGCGTATTTTCTTCTGTAATTGAAGAATACCATAAAGCAACGCTTCCGCGGTTGGCGGGCAACCGGGCACATAAACATCAACAGGAACAATTCTATCGCAGCCGCGAACAACTGAATAAGAATAATGATAATAGCCACCACCATTTGCACATGATCCCATAGAAATCACATAGCGAGGCTCTGGCATCTGGTCATAAACTTTACGCATGGCAGGCGCCATTTTATTGGTCAGCGTGCCTGCAACAATCATCACATCCGAATGACGGGGGCTGCCGCGCGGGGCAAAGCCGTAACGTTCAACGTCATAGCGCGACATGGCCGTATGCATCATCTCAACAGCGCAACATGCAAGCCCGAATGTCATCCACCAAAGCGACCCTGTGCGCGCCCACGCGATGATATCTTCTACAGAAGTAACAATAAAACCCTTATCGCTAAGGTCATCTGATATGGATTTGAAATAGGCCTGCTGCTCCATCTGCGTCATTTCAGATTGCAAGGCAGGCGATGATGATTGTGAAGCCAATTGTTCAGGTGTATTTTCTACTCCCATTCAAGAGCTCCTTTTTTCCACTCATAGATAAAGCCAATAGTAAGCACACCCAGAAATATCATCATAGAGACAAAACCAAAGATACCAATATGACCAAGAGCAACCGCCCACGGAAATAAGAACGCCACTTCCAGATCAAAAATGATGAATAAAATTGCTACAAGATAAAAACGGACATCAAATTGTTTACGTACATCGCCAAAGGCGTCAAAACCACATTCATATGCCGATAGCTTTTCAGCATCAGGTTTTTGCTTGACCACCCAGATCGGTAACAACACAAAAATAGCGGCCATAATGATGGCAATAACAAAGAAAACCAAAATCGGAAGATATTCGAGCAGCAATTCGTTCATTAGCGCCCCACCCTTCAATATCAAATTAGCGATAGCATTTAATGATTAAGGCATAAATACTGTCTGTTAAAATTTAAATCTTACTTTCATATTTGCCGATCCGTTAGTTATAATTAAATATTAAAAAATAACATTCTGAAAAGGCAAATTCCCTTATCTTGTTAATAGCCTTTAGCGGCGAACATTTCCACTAGTTTTTTTAAATAAATTATATTTTTCAAAAGATATATCAGTAGCAAATCCATTTAAGATATCAAATATTTAACAGAAACATGCTGTGATAGGATAAAGGCAGGAAGAATACTATGAGGGGACCATTTTTTTAAAAATGGCGAGAGTGACGAGACTTGAACTCGCGACCTCTGGCGTGACAGGCCAGCGCTCTAACCAACTGAGCTACACCCCCTCCGTATTCGCACTTGATTTAGGGTAAACCCAACATCAAGTCAAGTGGCTTTTTAGTTATTTTATAAATCATATAATTCCAAATATAAGCCATTATACCGAAATAGATTTTTTATAAAATTGGTGGGCGATGAGAGACTCGAACTCCCGACATCTTCGGTGTAAACGAAGCGCTCTACCAACTGAGCTAATCGCCCCAATTTTATAAACACACTGCACTTACAGCACTGTGTGGAAGCATATCTACAATCTCATCATAGATAAGTAAAGCATTAAAAAAGCGGCTGGCAAAAAAAAATGCCAACCGCTTTTAATTCAAGCAATTTTTACTTGTTCACAGCGTCTTTCAAAGCTTTACCAGCTTTAAATTTAGGCTGTTTAGATGCTGGGATTTGAATTTTTTCCCCTGTACGTGGGTTACGACCAACAGATGCGGCACGTTGTGCAACACTGAAAGTACCAAAACCAACGAAGCGTACTTCATCACCACCGGCAAGTGTTTTCATAATTGTATTAAAAACACCATCCACTGCATTTGCCGCATCAACTTTTGATAGACCAGCTGCTTCTGCAACACTATTAACTAATTCATTCTTATTCATAATCTTCCCCTTATATAAAGTCATAATTTTCAACATTAACTTTTTAACTGAAATATAATTATTTTTCATCTAAAGTTGATGCATTCTAGCCATACTATTTGCAGAAGTCAAAGGGAAAACCTCACTAATCTGCGCTTTTTTGCAGAAAGTTTACTTGACATTGATATCAAAACAATAATCAGAACAAAAAAACACCCTTTCATGACAAAAGGATGTTTTTTAGAGTGTTTTTTTCAACTTTTATGTATTAAAGTTATGCCCAAAAATCAATCAATGATGCAACTGATCAACAAAATTGGAATCACTATCACTTTTTGATATTGCAACCACGCCTTCTATTTGATCTTCCTCTAAAGGAATCAGTGGTGAGACAAGTGCATTTTCCAAAACCTGATCCACATTTGTCATAGGAACAATCTTAAGACCCTTTTTAACATTATCGGGAATCTCAACCAGATCTTTTTCATTATCGATGGGAATAAGCACTTTCTTAATGCCACTTCTATGTGCGGCTAGTAGCTTTTCTTTTAATCCACCGATCGGCATCACTTTACCGCGCAGGCTAATTTCACCTGTCATCGCAACATCACTACGCACAGGAATTCCAGTAAGCACAGAAACCAATGAAGTGATCATCGCCACACCAGCGGACGGGCCATCTTTCGGCGTCGCCCCTTCTGGAACGTGAATATGAATATCACAAGTATCAAAAGCATTAGGCTGAATACCAAATTCAGGTGCTTTCGAGCGAACATAACTAAGGGCTGCTTTTATTGATTCTTGCATAACATCGCCAAGTTTACCCGTAATGGTCACTTTACCTTTACCGCGCGAGACAATAGCTTCTATAGAAAGAATAACACCACCCACTTCTGTCCAAGCAAGGCCTGTGGTAATACCCACCAAATTTTGCGAATCAACTTGACCAAAATGATATTTTCTAATGCCTGCATATTTTTCAAGATTTCTAACCGTAACGGCAACTTTTTTAACCTTACTCGAAACAATTTGCTTGGTTGCTTTACGTATAAGATTGGCAATTTCTCTCTCTAAACTACGGACACCGGCTTCTCTTGTATAATAACGAATAAGGTCACGTAGCGCACCGTCAGAAATTGACCATTCACTCTCTTTCAATCCATGATCTCTCACTTGCTTTTCAATAAGATGCCCCTTGGCAATTTCAGCCTTCTCATCTTCTGTATAACCAGAAAGACGAATAATTTCCATTCTATCAAGTAATGGAGCGGGCATATTAAGAGTATTTGCCGTGGTAATGAACATGACATCGGAAAGGTCATAATCCACTTCTAAATAATGGTCATTAAATTTGTTATTTTGTTCTGGATCTAAAACCTCAAGCAAAGCAGAGGCAGGGTCGCCCCGAAAGTCTGCTCCCATTTTATCAATCTCATCTAATAAAAATAAAGGATTACTTGAGCCTGCTTTTTTCATGCTTTGGATAACTTTACCTGGCATAGAACCAATATAAGTTCTCCTGTGACCACGGATTTCCGCTTCATCACGAACACCACCCACTGAAAAACGAACATATTCACGCCCTGTCGCCCTTGCAATGGATTTACCCAATGATGTCTTACCAACCCCAGGAGGGCCAACCAGACAAAGGATCGGGCCTTTTATTTTTTTGGTGCGTGTTTGAACCGCTAGATATTCCAAAATTCGCTCTTTAACTTTCTCTAAACCAAAATGATCTTCATTAAGGATTCTTTCAGCTTCATTAACGTCGGTTTTTACAGCTTTCTTTTTATTCCATGGAATAGAAAGCATCCAATCAAGATAATTGCGAACAACTGTCGATTCCGCAGACATTGGGCTCATAGATTTTAGTTTTTTGAGCTCATTATTTGCTTTTTCTTTTGCTTCTTTCGTCAATTTCGTTTTCTTGATTTTGGCTTCTAACTCAGAAATCTCGTCTTTACCTTCTTCACCTTCGCCTAATTCTTTTTGAATGGCTTTCAATTGCTCATTTAGATAATATTCTTTTTGTGTTTTTTCCATTTGGCTTTTAACACGACGACGAATTTTCTTCTCAACCTGCAAAACGCCGATTTCATTTTCCATCACAGTGTAAATTTTTTCCAAACGGCTCGCCACGCTGTAATTCTCAAGCAGGCTTTGTTTATCAGCAATTTTTAATGATAAATGCGAGGCAACAACGTCGGAAAGCTTGCCTTCTTCTTCGATTTGGCTAACGGAGGCCATAACTTCTGCGGGAATCTTTTTATTGAGTTTTATATATTGGCCGAATTTACCAATAACCGAACGGCTTAAAGCCTCGATCTCATCCGTCAAATCATCTTTTTGTTCCGACTTTTCGGTTTTGGCTTCAAAAAAATCTTCGTTTTCAATGAAATTTACAATTTCAACGCGTTCCTTACCTTCCACCAACACTTTAACAGTTCCATCAGGAAGTTTAAGAAGTTGCAAGACAGACGCCAGTGTACCGACGCGATAAAGATCATCAGAAGTAGGGTCATCAAGATTGGCGTCTTTTTGGGCAACAAGTAAAATTTTCTTTTCAGAAGTCATAACTTGCTCTAACGCTTTCACTGATTTTTCACGTCCGACAAAAAGCGGGACAATCATATAGGGAAAAACGACAATATCACGTAGAGGTAATACAGGGTAAATTTTACTCATAAAGGCATCCATAAAAATTTAATATAAGAAGTAACATATAACAGATTTAAGAAACATCTTTGAAAATTCAAGCCCCCTCAAAAATTTCTTTTATTAATTAGGCGCCAGCGCCCACTTCATCTTTCTTTTTATCAGAATAGATATAAAGCGGCTGAGCGTTCCCAAGAACAACCTCGCCATTAATAACAACCTGTTCAACACCCTCAAGACTTGGAAGTTCAAACATAGTTTCAAGCAGGATATCTTCCATAATGGAACGAAGTCCACGAGCCCCTGTTTTACGCTTAATTGCACGTTTTGCTATGCCAATTAAGGCATCATCCGTAAAGCGAAGCTCCACATCTTCCATTGAAAAAAGTCTTTGATATTGTTTTACAAGAGCATTTTTAGGCAAGGATAGAATTTGCACTAAAGCACTTTCGTCAAGATCAGTAAGTGTCGCAAGTACAGGAAGGCGTCCAATAAATTCAGGAATCAACCCAAACTTCACCAGATCTTCGGGTTCAGCTTTTGAAAGAATTTCCCCCACTGAATGTTCATCTGCACCCTTGACATTCGCACCAAAACCAATGGATTTACCTTCGTTTCTGTCAGCAATTACTTTATCAAGTCCAGAAAATGCCCCGCCACAAATAAACAAGATATTAGTCGTGTCAACTTGTAAAAATTCCTGTTGAGGATGTTTTCGTCCTCCTTGAGGTGGAACACTAGCCACAGTTCCTTCCATAATTTTAAGAAGAGCTTGTTGAACCCCTTCCCCAGACACATCACGGGTTATGGACGGGTTATCTGATTTGCGACTAATTTTATCAACTTCATCAATATAAACGATACCACGTTGAGCTCGTTCCACATTATAATCTGATGCTTGTAATAATTTTAAAATAATATTTTCGACGTCTTCACCCACGTAACCCGCTTCGGTAAGAGCCGTTGCATCAGCCATAGTGAATGGTACATCGAGGATACGAGCCAAAGTTTGTGCCAGCAATGTCTTGCCGCAACCGGTTGGACCCACGAGAAGAATGTTAGATTTAGAAAGTTCAATTTCATCATCCTTTGTCGCATGATGAAGACGTTTATAATGATTATGAACCGCAACCGATAAAACTTTTTTCGCCAGATCTTGTCCAATGACATAATCTTCGAGTACTTTAAGAATTTCAGCAGGAGCAGGAATACCCGCGTCCTCTTTAGTAATAGATGTTTGATTTTCCTCGCGGATAATATCCATACAAAGTTCAACACATTCATCACAGATAAAGACAGTCGGTCCTGCTATAAGTTTTTTTACTTCATGTTGGCTTTTGCCGCAGAAAGAACAAAAAAGAGTGCTTTTAGTATCACCAGCTTTTGATTTAGACATAAGGTCATTTTCCTATTTTTATTCTTAGCATACTACTTATAGAACAGTTATTCATCATACATTTACTCATTAATCACATAATATACTTATCCAAGATAAAATATAAATAATAGTAAACAATTATAAACTTAAGATATTTCATAAAAATATCAATAGTAAAATATTTATACTCATAAAATTGGAAACAATTGATTAACAATAGCAAAGAAATGTATGTTTTTTTCTAAATCATAAAGAAAAATTATTACTCATCATCAATTTCTGGACGTTTTTCGTAAATTTCATCAATAAGGCCGAATTTTTTTGCTTCTTTCGGAGACATAAAATTATCACGGTCCATTGCGATTTCAATAGTGCTAAGCTTTTGTCCAGTATGGGTAACATATATTTCATTCAGACGTTTTCTTAAGCTAAGAATTTCTTTTGCTTGAATTTCAATATCCGTAGCCTGCCCCTGCGCGCCGCCCGATGGTTGATGGATCATAATTCGGCTATTGGGTAATGAAAAACGTTGGCCCGGCTCACCGGCTGCCAAAAGTAATGAACCCATTGAACAGGCTTGACCGATACAAATAGTAGTCACTTTTGGTCGAATATATTGCATAGTATCATAAATTCCAAGGCCAGACGTGACGATGCCACCCGGTGAATTAATATAAAATGCAATGTCTTTTTTTGGATTTTCCGCCTCTAGAAATAAAAGCTGGGCGGTAATAAGTGCTGATACGCCGTCATTGACTTGGCCTGTTAAGAAAATAATCCGTTCTTTTAAAAGTCTTGAAAATATATCATAAGAACGTTCACCTCTACTGGTTTGCTCAACAACCATTGGAACTAAATTATTCATGTGGGTATCAATGATATTGTTCATATAAATTTTCCTAAACTATAATTATATTCTAATTGAAAATTACAATAGTCTGTAACGCTCATCAAGATATTAATTTTATTATTTTTTTGCAGCTGGTTTTTTAGCAGCAGTTTTCTTAGGAGCATCTTTTTTAGGAGCCGCTTTTTTAGGAGCTTCTTTTTTAGCAGCAGTTTTCTTAGGAGCCGCTTTTTTAGTGGATTTCTTTTTCACTTCTGGCGCGCCTTCCTCTTCAGCGTCAATAGCGGCCATCATTTCCTCTGTGGTTACACTCTTATCTGTAACTTTGGTTAGCTCAAGAATAAAATCGACCACTTTTTCTTCATAAAGTGGGGCTTTAATTTGCGCCATAGCATTTGCATCTTTTTGGAAATATTCAAATACTTCTTTTTCTTGGCCAGGATAACGGCGGGCTTCTGCTGAAATTGCTCGT
>CALDNY010000084.1 GCA_937914685.1 uncultured Kordiimonadaceae bacterium | reverse complement strand
AGGGAAATAAGAATGGCTAAATTATATAATAATATTGTTGAAACAATCGGCAACACACCCGTGGTGAGATTGAATAAGATTGGGCCGAAAAATGTCAATATTTATGGAAAACTAGAATATTTTAATCCTTTAGGGTCTGTAAAAGATCGACTAGCTATGGGCGTAATCGAAGACGCGGAACGACGCGGGGAGTTAAAACCAGGCCAAACTATTGTCGAAGCTACTAGCGGCAATACGGGTATTGGTTTAGCCATGGTTTGCGCCCAGCGCGGATATCCTTTGGTCATTACCATGGCCGAAAGTTTTAGTGTCGAAAGACGAAAATTAATGCGCTATCTAGGGGCTAAAGTGGTGCTGACGCCGGCATCTGAAAAAGGATCTGGCATGGTAGCAAAGGCCGAAGAATTGGCAAAAAAACATGGTTGGTGGCAATCTAAACAATTTGAAAATCCGGCCAATGCGGATATTCACGCCAAGACAACTGCCGTAGAAATTCTTGAGGATTTTTCTGAAATCGGCCTTGATTATTGGGTCACAGGTTTTGGCTCTGGGGGTACGGTCAATGGAGTGTCGCGTGTTTTAAAAGAAAAAAGCCCGAACACAAAAATTATTGCCTGCGAACCTGATAACGCGCAACTGTTAGGCAGCGGTATTCCACAAGCGAGAAATGCTGACGGTTCAAACGCCCAAAGTCATCCTAATTTTAGACCCCATTTGATGCAAGGCTGGACCCCTGATTTTATTCCCAAACTGGCCGAACAAGCCGTCCATAACGGTACTATTGATGGGCTTATTGCTGTTGACGGTAATTTCGCCATGGAATGTTCAAAAAATTTAGCCCAACAAGAAGGCATATTTGTCGGCGTCACCTCGGGCGCGGCCTTAGCCGCCGCATTGGAAGTCGCTAAAACTGCTCCTGATGGCTCAAACATATTAGTAATGATGCCTGATACGGGAGAGCGATATTTAAGCACGCCATTATTTGACTGGGTTGCGACAGAAATGACCGATCAAGAAAAGGAAATTTCAAAATCAACGCCCAATTATCGATTTGATGTGAGCGCTGCCCCCGCCCCTGCGGCAGAAGAGAAAATAGAGCTTGATGCGAGTGCAATTAAAGACGTTGACGCTATGATTAATGATGATAATAACCCGATTGTTTTATTTGGCCTTGAATGGTGCGAATTTTGTTGGTCGGTGAAAAAAATGTGCGCCGCATATGATATTGAATTTCGTTCGGTAAATATTGATGCACTAGAATATCAGGAAAATAATCGCGGCGGAAAAATAAGGGCGGCCTTAAGAGATAAAACCACTTGGGACACTTTTCCACAAATATTTATCAATGGTGAATTCATTGGTGGCTGCACCGACATTTTCGACGATTGTAAGGACGATAAATTGCAAGAAAAACTAGCTAAACTTAATATTCCTTATAATGTTAAAGCCAATAAGGATCCCTATAGTTTCCTTCCAAACTGGCTTCATCCTCGTTAAACATTAAAGAATAAGACTTTATTTTAAAGTGGTAATGA
>CALDNY010000083.1 GCA_937914685.1 uncultured Kordiimonadaceae bacterium | reverse complement strand
TATGCGGCGATAATAATACCGATCAAAATAAAAATATAAATGGCGCCGAGGCCTTTTTTAATGCCGTGGCTCATAGCATTTTTAATATCAAGAAAGTGATGCTTTAATAAAATACTGTTAATGCTGGCCCAGACCAGACAAAGCAACAATAAAATATGCATATTTATGTTAAAATAAAGCAAGCCCAGACAAATCATTAAAATAATACCACCAAAGCAAAATATTGCATGTAGGAAGCTGGGTTTTTTATCTTTGTTCAATTGTGGCATGTAGTTTTTTAAGGTACCGACTATGGTTTTACAATGATTAACTCTAAAGTGAAGTATATAATGATCTTAAAGGTTAGGGTTGTTTTTCCTTATTATCAATATATATTATCAAGGAAAAGAGGGAGGATGCTTAAATGACTAATCAAAAAGATGACCCGATGATTGAAACAACCACCACAATCATTGGCGACTGGCGGATTGTAAAACATCCAAATAGTGATGGTTCAGTTACAAAATTTATGAACCAACGTTGTATTAATGACGAAGATCAGGAAGAAATATTTCAAATTGGTTTTCAGTTTAATCAAGAAAATAAACAAACCACTGTTGAAATTTTTGTACCCCTTGGTGTTCTTTTAACTCAAACTATTAAATTTGGCATTGATCAAGAAAATTTATATGAGGCCACATATCAAAGTTGTTTTCCAGAAGGATGTTTAGCCACAGCAAACATTAATGAGGCCATAGAAAAACTCTTTGAAAAACATGATGCTGGTATTCTTCAATTCAGCCATATAGAAGCAGGAAATGTTAGTCTTTCCTTTTCACTGAATGGCTTTAGCGAAGGCTATAAAGAACTAAAATCTTAAAGCAACCCCGCTTTTAATTGAGTTGCGGCATAATCAACGGCGCGCGCCGTTAAGGCCATATAAGTCAAAGACGGATTTTGACAGGAACTAGAGGCCATAGCCGCGCCGTCAGTGACAAATAAATTATCGACCTCATGGCTTTGATTAAATTTATTAAGGATACTGGTTTTAGGATCATGGCCCATACGCGCCGTACCCATTTCATGAATACATAATCCGGGCGGGCGAATTTTTAAATAAGGCTCAATGTCAGTAAGCCCCGCCACTTCGAGCATTTCAGCAGCAGAGTTCATCATATCACGTTGCATATTTTTTTCGTTATCGCTGTGTTGGCAACTGATATGCAATAATGGCTGGCCCCATTTGTCTTTTTTGGATTGATCAAGTCTTACATGATTTTCAAAGCGTGGTAACATTTCACCAAAACCCATAATTTCGAATTGCCAGGCCCCGGGTGTTTTAAGACTATCTTTAAAATCCGCGCCATGACCAGTTTGATCCATACCACGGCGCCAACTTTGCCGTGATGACCACCCTTCATAACCATAACCGCGTATGAAATCTTTATGTTGATCATGAACATTTTGAAAACGCGGAATATAAACGCCGTTTGGCCGCCTGCCGCTATAATATTTATCCTCAAGGCCGCTCAATTTTCCCCTCGCACCGGCAAAAAACACATGATCCATCAAATAATGGCCTAGTACACCGCTACCATTTGCCATACCATTTTGAAATGTTTCTGAGGTCGAATTCATTAAAATTTGGGTTGAGCTTAAGGCCGAGGCGCAAAGGAAGATAACTTTGCCCGTATATTCTCGCGCTTCTAATGTTTTAGCGTCAATAACCCTAACCCCCGTTGCTTTGGCAGTTTTGGCATCATAAGTGACGCTATGAGCGATGGCATCTGTGATGATGGTTAAGTTATCTGTGCGCTTGGCGGCAGGTAATGTGGCGGATTGACTGGAAAAATAGGCGCCAAAGGAACAACCGCGCATACATTCATTTCTAAACTGACAAGCACTTCGTCCGAGTTCTAATTGTTCTGCGGTTGGCTTTGTAAGGTTTGCGGTACGACTAATGATTAAATGGCGATCATCATAGGCGGCTTCTATTTTTTGTTTGGCGTGGACCTCTATACAGGTCATCTGCATGGGCGGTTGAAAGATACCGTCGGGTAAATGGTCTAATCCTTCCTTTGAGCCGCTAATGCCGGCGAAGGTTTCAACATAATCATACCACGGCGCGATGTCTTTATAACGGATCGGCCAGTCGCAGCCATGACCGTCTTTTTTATTAGCTTTAAAATCCAGATCGCTCAGACGCAGGCTTACTTTGCCCCATGTCAGCGATTTTCCGCCCAATTGATGACCACGGATCCAAGAGAAGGGTTTGTCTTGATCTTGGCTATAAGGTTCTTCGGAATCTTTAATGAAAAAATGTTTGTTGGTTACATTAAGAGCCGTTTGGCGTTGAATTTTATAATCTTTATCCAATTCTTGCTTGGCTATGCGCCCATGATTTTCCACCTGCCAAGGGGCTTGATTTTCTGTGGGATAATCGCCTGCTTCAACATTACGTCCCCTCTCTATCAATAGGGTTTTAAAGCCTTTTTCGCAAAATTCCTTTGCGGCCCATCCGCCAGAAATACCTGATCCTACTACGATTGCGTCAAATTCAAGGGTCATATTAAGTGCTTTCTATAAAGGGGCGTAAATGATTTGCGCTGTCAATAAGCGCTTGTTTACGCTTTTCAAGAGAGCCTTCATAATCGCTATCTTCTACTTCTATACATAAGGCACCTTGGTAGCCAACATCCTTTAGTTTTTGAATGTAAGATTGCCAATCAATGTCCCCTCGTCCGGGAATGCGCGGATCATGATAGTCAAGTGGGTTGGCCATAGTCCCCACATCATCAAGCCTTTGTTGATCAATTTTGACGTCCTTGGCATGAGCATGTGATATGCGCTCAAAGAATTGATCCCACGGTTTTTGATGATCCATCTGCATCCATACCAAATGAGATGGATCATAATTTAGGCCAAAATATTCCGTGTCAAATTGATCAAACATGCGGCGCCAGATTTTGGGACTATGGGCTAAATTCTTGCCGGCGGGCCATTCATCATCGGAAAAAAACATGGCGCAATTTTCGATGGAAATTTTGGTTTTTTTTGCGCTAGCATAACCCAAAAGCGGTCCCCACACTTGGCAAAATCGTGGCCAATTATCATCAATATTTTTATGATGATCATTGCCGATAAATGTCGTGACCATATTAACGCCGAGCAATGCGGCGGCATCAATGACTTTTTTAAGGTGATCAATATAAACCTGAGCTTCGGCGTGATCGGCGCATAAAGGGTTAGGATAATAACCAAGCGCACTAATCTCTACATTTTTAAAAGCACAATAAGCAATTATTTTAAGGGCGTCTTGACTGTTAAAATCAATCACATCAATATGGGTTACGCCCGCGTATTTTCGGTCTGCTTTGCCTTTTGGCCAACACATTAGTTCGACGCATTTGAACTTATTTTCAGAAGCAAAATCAATCACTTCCTCAAATGACAGACCGTCTAAAATAGCACTTTGAATGCCGAGCTTCATTATATTTTCCTTATGTTTACCCTCTTTTTGTAACGCTTAATATTTATACTAGTCAAGTACTCTCTGGGACGTTATCTTCTTTGATTAAATGAGGGAGAGAATAATGGACAGTAAAATATATACAAAATTAAGCATCATGATGTTTTTACAATTATTTGTCTGGGGGGCGTGGTTTGTCACATTGGGTAGTTATCTATCAAAAATAGGCTTCAGTGGTTCTGAAATTGGCACGGCTTATTTAACTAATAATATTGGCGCCATCATCGCCCCCTTATTTGTTGGCCTTGTTGCTGATCGCTATTTTGCGGCTGAAAAAGTAATGGCGGTGTTGCATATCATTGGGGGGGTTGTTTTATATTATATCTCTGATTTGACGACAACAAGCGCGATTATTACCGGGCTTCTTATTTATAACGCCTGTTATATGCCAACCATCGCTTTATCAAATGCGGTTTCCTTTTATCAAATGGACCGCCCTGATGAACAGTTTCCAAAAATTCGTGTGTGGGGTACGCTGGGTTGGATCGTTGCAGGGTTACTGATTACATTTGTGTTAGCCACTAAGATTGAAAATGTGGAAGCAACATCAATCCCAATGAAAATGGCGGCGATCGCATCATTGATTTTGGGGCTTTATAGCTTAAGTTTGCCAACAACGCCGCCGCAAAATAAAGACAAAAAAATAACGGTCGGTGATGCGTTAGGGTTTGAGACATTTGCCCTGCTGAAAGATAAATCATTCGCTATATTTGCCTTATGTTCATTATTGATTTCTATTCCGCTTGCTTTTTATTATGCCTTTGCCAATTTATTTTTAAATGAGCTGGGAATGCAAGGCGTTGTTGCAAAAATGAGCCTTGGACAGGTTTCAGAAGTGGCTTTCATGGTATTGATGCCGTTCTTCTTTCGCCGACTTGGGGTTAAATGGATGCTGTTTGTCGGTATGTTTGCGTGGGTTGTGCGTTACGCGCTTTTTGCCACAGGCGATATGGATAGTCTGTCTTGGATGATTTACGCTGGTATTATTTTGCACGGCGTTTGTTATGATTTCTTTTTTGTAACAGGCCAAGTTTATGTGGATAAAAAAGCCGATAAAAAAATTCGCTCTAGCGCACAGGGTTTTATCTCCCTGCTCACTTACGGCGTTGGCCTTGCCATTGGTTCTAGTCTATCAGGGCGCGTTGTTGATGCCTTTAGCCATGACGGGATCAGGGATTGGTCAAGCATTTGGATGACGCCCGCTGTTATTGCTGGTGTGGTTGCGTTGTTATTTTTGCTAACCTTTAAAGAGAATTCAGATAAAGAGAATTCAGAAAAACCTGCCTAAAAGCGACGAAATTGACCTTGATCAATTTTTAATATGGTTAAACTTATAATGTTGTCTCATTCAATATTGAATGAGGCAAAAATATGGGCACCAAAACGGTAGCCAAAACGGTAGCCATAACAGGGGCCACGGGTTTTCTAGGACGGCATGTTGTGAAAGCAATTTCTAATGCTGGTTACATTCCTATTGCTGTTGTCAGAAACGTTAATTCTGCGCGCACTTCGCTTGGGCATAATATTGAAATCAGAAAAGCCGATATCGGCGATCTTGATGCTTTAAGCGCGGCGTTTGTTGGGGTTGATGCCGCTATTCATTTGGCAGGATTAGTATCTCTTAATAAATGCCATCAAGATTTACTTGATAAAGTCAATGTTGGCGGTGCTAAAAATTTCATTAAAGCCGCTGACAATAATGCCATAAAACGGGTTATTTTTACCTCAACAACCTCGGCGGTTGCCGCT
>CALDNY010000082.1 GCA_937914685.1 uncultured Kordiimonadaceae bacterium | reverse complement strand
CTGACATAAAAAACAATCCCTCTTTTACTTTTACTATAAGTAATCCTATAAAAAAGGCCCAAATTAATGGACCTTTTAATCAAAATATATCAATTATTCATTGAATTATAAAATTCTTCGTTATCTTTGGTTTCTTTTAATTTATTAATCAAAAATTCAATAGCATCAATCGAACCCATCGGCATAAGAATGCGTCTTAACACATACATTTTAGCTAAAGTTCCCGCATCAAGTAGCAATTCTTCTTTGCGTGTACCTGATTTGGTAATATCAATAGCAGGGAAAATACGTTTATCACTCACTTTACGATCAAGAACAATTTCTGAGTTGCCTGTTCCTTTAAATTCTTCAAAAATAACCTCGTCCATCCGACTGCCCGTATCAATAAGTGCCGTCGCAATGATGGTAAGTGAGCCGCCTTCTTCAATATTACGCGCCGCCCCAAAAAATCTTTTTGGACGTTGCAATGCATTGGCATCTACCCCGCCTGTTAATACTTTACCAGAGCTAGGAATAACTGTATTATATGCTCGCGCAAGACGAGTAATACTATCTAGCAAGATAACAACATCATATTTATTTTCAACAAGCCTCTTTGCTTTTTCTATAACCATTTCAGCAACTTGTACGTGACGGCTAGCCGGCTCATCAAAAGTGGAGCTTACAACTTCGCCGATTACAGAACGGCGCATATCTGTTACTTCTTCTGGCCGTTCATCAATCAATAAAACGATCAAAAACACGTCAGGATGATTTTCTTTAATGGCGTGGGCAACATTTTGCATTAACACGGTTTTACCCGTTCTTGGCGGAGCCACAATAACAGCGCGCTGACCAAACCCGATCGGCGCCACCAAATCAATAACCCGTGTTGAAAAATCCTTAAGGGCAGGATCTCCTCTATCTAATTTAAATTTTCTATCTGGATGTAGCGGCGTTAGGCTATCAAAATGAACCTTATGTTTGCCTGCATCTGGGTCCTTATAATTTATTTGCGAAACTTTTAATAACGCAAAATATCGCTCGCCTTCTTTTGGCGCTCTAATTAAACCTTCGACGCTATCCCCTGTTCGCAATGCGAATTTTCTAATCTGACTAGGGCTTACATATATATCATCAGGACCAGGCAAATAATTTGATTCTGGAGATCTTAAAAATCCAAAGCCATCTTGCAGCACTTCAACAACCCCACCACCGGAAATTTCTTCATTTTTTTCTGCAAGCGCCTTTAAAATGGCAAACATCATGTCTTGCTTGCGTAAATTGCTCGCATTTTCTACATTGTTTTCTTCTGCAAGTTTAAGAAGTGCCTCTGGGGCTATCTTTTTAAGATCCAATAAATTCATGGGGGGGAGGTCCAAATAGGGTATAAAGTTTTGAAAGGAGGTATTAGAAAAATTAAGAGTTTAATAAAATAAGGAACATTAAGCCATTTTGATCAACGGCCTTTGGAGCATAATAGCCTATTTTATTAATTTAGCAAAGCAGATTTTTAAATCAAAAGTTTATCTATTAAATGTTATTCACTAAACGGTTTTAAAATTACCATAAAAACCACTAACATCATTAATATAGTCGGGATTTCATTGACCATACGAAAAAAATTTTCGCTCTTTTTATTGTCGTCTCTTTCAAATGCTCGTCGCCATTTTGATAAATAACCATGAAAAGCAGATAACATTAAAACAGCAGCAAATTTAATATAAAACCAACCACCGCCGTGCCAGCTATCTTGACCAAAAGAAAGAGCAAGACCAAAAATCCAAGCAAAGGTCATTGCTGGATTTATAATGATCCTTAATAATTTACGTTCCATTTCTTTAAACATTTCAGAAGCATCAGAACCACTTTCTAAACGCGTATGATAGACAAATAATCGCGGTAAATAAAACATACCGGCCATCCATGCAATCACCGAAATAATGTGAAATGATAACAGCCAATAATAATATTTACCTAATAAATCAATTAATATATCAATCACTTATCACCATATTCTCTCTAATTTTCCAAAACTAATTTTGCCAGTCCATCAATAAATTTTTGTTGGTCGCCAACCGTATTAATTCTAATATAATCTTGAACATTTTTCTCTATTGCAAGCTCTTTATATTCAATATCTAACTCCACTAAAGTTTCTGAATGCTCTGAAACAAAAGCTACCGGGACCATTATTATTTTTTTATGATCCAAACCCGCTCGTTCAATTTCATCATCGGTCGAAGGACCAATCCATTCAAGCGGACCGACACGACTTTGATAACATATCACATATTCCATATTATATTCTTTAAGCTCTCGCATTATAGCTTCACAGGTCATTTCAACTTGAATTTGATAAACATCTCCTGCTTCAATGGTCTTTTTCGGCAAGCCATGAGCTGATAATAACAATCTATATTCAGATTTATCATTTAAAGTTAAAAGTTTTTGGCAAATCATATCTGCGATTGTTTGTACATAAAAAATATGATCAGGATAATCTTTAATCACTCTATAGGGTGTCGTTAAATTACTCTTTTTAGCCCATTTATGCCATTCAATAATCCCTGTTCCCGTAGTCGTTATACTATATTGAGGATAAAGCGGTAATAATATTATTTGATCAGGTTGATAGGTTTTAACCTCCTCAACAATCTGCTGCGCCAACGGATGCCAATAACGCATAAATACAAAACATTTATACTCACCATTGCCTTGAGAATTTAACGTTTTTTCCAGCGCTATTCTTTGTTTTTCAGTTTCTTGTAAAATCGGCGATTTATTACCAATTTTACCATATATTGCACGGGCGATAGGCGCTCTTTTCCTAGAAATAGACTTAGCAATTAACCAGCGAAATGGATTTGGCAATGTAATGATTGCAGGATCATAAAATAAATTAAACAAAAATGGCTGTACTGCGTCTAAACAATCAGGTCCCCCTAAATTAAACATCACAACAGCGGTTTTTTTATTCATCATTTATCTTCTATAATTTAACAATATGTCGGAAACCATCTTAACATTCTCTGGCGGTGTTTGTGGAATAATGCCATGACCAAGGTTAAAGATGTGTGGGCCGGCTTTTAAATGGTCAAGAATGTGATAAACAGCCTTTTCAAGGGGTACACCACCACTGACTAATAACAAAGGGTCTAAATTCCCTTGTACGGGGCAGAGAGGCTGAACAACATCTCTGACCCAAGACGTTGAAGTAGATGTATCAATACTAACGGCGGTTACTTTGGTTTTTTCAACAAAGTTTTTAATTTTTGCTCCCGCTCCTTTAGGAAAACCAATGATCGGAACATCGGGATGAACAGCGCGAATATTTTCAACGATCTGCTTAGTAGGCTCAACACACCATTTTATAAATTCATCAGCAGGAAGCGTTCCAGACCAACTATCAAAAATTTGTAAGACCTCTACTCCATGATTAACTTGGGCAATAAGATATTCAGATGTTGCCTGAACCAATAAATTGATTAATTTTTGAAAAGTTTCCCGGTCCTGATAAGCCATTAGCCTTGTTTCAGCCTGATCTTTTGATCCTTTTCCATTAACCATATAAGTAGCCACTGTCCAGGGCGCTCCCGCAAAGCCAATTAAAGTCACATGTTTAGGTAACTTTTGTGATAAATTAGATATAGTTTGATAAACAGGACTTAAATTCTCATGAAGCTTTTCCATGGAAAGAGCGTTTAGCTTTTCTAAATTATTAACAGGCGTCAAAATGGGACCTTCACCTACCTTGAAAGCCAAATCTTGACCAAGCGCGTGAGGAATTACGAGAATATCACTAAATAATATAGCCGCATCCATGTTAAAGCGTCTAAGGGGCTGTAAAGTGACTTCGGTAGCGAAATCTGGATTATAACAAAGATCTAAAAAAGAGCCTGCTTGTTTACGTAATGCCATATATTCGGGAAGATATCGTCCTGCTTGGCGCATAAACCAAAAAGGAACTCGATCTGTTTTTATACCTTTTAAAGTTTGGAGAAAAAGTTTTTCATTTGTCATAATTTTATGGTTACCTAAGTTATTCACCGATAGAGTTACTTATAATATATTTAATTATAAATATAGTAGTTGTTAAGAGGGCCTGTGAAAAGAGGGGATTATTAAATATACTTAAATTATACATTAATTATCCACAAGCAAAAGTCATTATATAAAATATAATATAACGATTATTAATTTT
>CALDNY010000081.1 GCA_937914685.1 uncultured Kordiimonadaceae bacterium | reverse complement strand
ATATAAGCGGCCAGACCAAATAGCCCAATGGCCGCTAAGAATAACGCAATTAAAGCGAAACCAGCGAGGGTTTGAGAGCCCAGTTCGAATATTTTGTAGATATCCTGAAATGTTTCATCAAGAAATTTTCCTTGGATTGGATAATCGGGGTAAACCCGTTTCCAAGCGGCTTTAATATCCGCCACCGTTTGTGGTGTTGCGTTCTTAGAAATTTTAATGGAGGCAAGACGGTAAGATTCTGGTCTCATAATAAATACAAAAGGTTTTATGCTATTATGAAGGCCAAGAATATTCTGATCCGCCATAACACCAACGACGGTAAAGGTGGTAATCCCGTCTTCCTCTTCGTCTCTATAAAAAACTTTGCCAATGGCCTGCTCGGAAGTTCCAAAACCAAGTTTTTGAACAGCCAATTCGTTAATCACCACATTGGCCTTATGATTGGATTTGACGTGTGTATCAAGGGAAATATCACGAGATATTTTACGCCCCGCAATCATTGGAACGTTATAGGTGTCAATATATTGATCATCAACCCTCATCAGGTTGACGCTAACAGCCGAAGAAAAATCATTGAGTATGATAGAGGCGTTAAAGGCAGAATTATTTTGTTCATAAGGCACTTGTGAGGAAAGTGTGAAATTTTCAACGAAGGGAATGCTTGTAATTTCATTTCGTAAAATTTCAATACGGCCTTTTATTTGCTCAACATTCAAGCGATCTAAGGTATAAATTTGATCTTTAGAAAAAATATTACTGCTTTGTTCGACTTTTTTATTCTGCGCATAAACCACAAGAACAAGGGCTAACATAAAGACGGAAATGGCAAATTGAACACCAATCATAGTGCCCCTAACCCATGATGCGGAGCTCCCTTTTCTGGCGTTATCACGCAATGCTTCAATGGGGCTTGTTTTGGTAATCAAATAGGCAGGATAAGCGCCTGCTAAAACACCAACTAATGTGGCAGTCATTAATAACCAAGGCAAGGTGGCTAGATAATCTATAGCAAGAATTTTACCAGTAGCTGTGTTAAAAATAGGGATGATAATTTCTAATAGGACCAGTGCCACTAATAAGGCAAATATAGTGATGGTCAAGCTTTCAACAATGAATTGGCTCAGCAATTGACCGCGCCCTGCCCCTAATGTTTTTCGCAGACCCACTTCACGGGCGCGACCCATGGATTGGGCGGTGGCAAGGTTGGTATAATTGACGCAAGCAACAATGAGTACAAGAAACCCAAGTAATTTAATGATTTTAATAGCAGGAATACCAAGAGCTTCCCATAGGACCATGTTTGCAGCAATTAAGGGTCGAACCATAACGCCGTCAATAAATTCCTTCATGTCTGCTTCGAAATGACGGTCATATATACCGTCCATCTGGGTTTGCAACCATTCCCCATTAAGGTTTTTAGGCAGCATAATATAAGTAAGGTCACCCATGGAAATATTACCCCAATTTTCATTGGGTTTAAAACCTGTAATTCGCTCCATAGCATTGATGGGAATTAGAAACTCGAGTTTGAAATCACCAATCATAGATGAATTAAAATGGGTATTAGCCGGTAATTCTTTGATAACAGCACTAATAGATAAATCATGTTCGTGATCTAGGGTGATGCTTTTACCTATAGGATTTTCACCCGGAAAATATTTATCAGCCATATTTTTGGTAATTAACATTCCCGTAGAACTGTTCAAGGCCGAGCTGTCGCCGTAAATATAATCAAAATTAAATATTTCCAATAATTCTGGATCGCTAAACCGCACTGTTTGGTAGAAACTATCCTCGCCTATGGTCAGCAAGAATTCGCGGCGAATGGTTCTAGCCACAGCCTCTACCTCGCTTAATTCGGCTTGAACAATTGGTCCGATCGCCGAATAAACACCGTCAGATTGGCTGACACCAATACCGGCATCAGCAGAAAAAACGCTGCGAATTGTATAGGTACGATCAACATTATCATAAAAAGCATCATGGCTATTTTCATAATCATAAAATAGGCCGCCAAAAATATAAATGGCCAGACCTATCGTCAGCCCTAAAATATTAATGATGGCATAAAGTTTATTCTTAGCGATGCTTCTAACGGCGATTTTTACATAATTGCTAAACATAATATTTCCTATTCATACCTCAACGCATTGATGGGATTTGATTTGGCGACGCGGATTGAATTGCTGGCGACGGTGAGCCATGCGATTAACAAGGCGCCAAACCCTGCAGCTAAACAAAAGCCGAAAATAATATTATTATCAATACGGTAAGTGAAGCCTTCTAGCCAACGTGACATGGTATAAAAAGATAAAGGCCAAGCAATTAAATTGGCGATAATCACGGGCTTGCTAAATTGCCAAATTAACAGTTTAACGACATCAAACACACTAGCTCCCATTACTTTTCGGATGCCAATCTCCTTGATACGACGATCCACTGTAAAACTTGCAAGGCCGTAAAGTCCAAGGCTTGATATAATAATCGCTAGGCTGGCAAAGAGAAGGAATAACTGGCCTTGGTTTTGATCCGCCTTATATTGAGCGGCAATTTTTTCATCAAGAAATATTTGATTGAAGGGGACTGTTGGGAATAATTCAGTCCAAATATTATTAATATCTTTTAAGACATTTGCCGTATCATTTGATTTAACTTTTATAGTAAGACGATTATAAAATTCTTGATCAATATAATAAAGAGTTGGATTGCTTAATTCGCGCGTTGTTTGCAAATATAGATCAGGTATTACGCCAACAATCGTATAAGTAACATCGTCAATCAACTGTTTGCCTAGGGCATCTTGAGGGCTTTCAAAACCAAGCTTAGTGGCGGCTGATTGGTTGATTAACACATTTCCATCTTTAAAATCTTGATCATAAAATAATGAAATATCATCACCTCTATCCATTGATAGATTACGTCCTTCAAGCAGCCCAATGGAATATGTTGAAAGATAGTCATCATCAATACTTTGCAAGCGGACTAAAATGGGATCACTTTTTTTCCCCGCCACATTACTAAAACCTACGTAAACAACTAAATTATCCGCGGGCACTGAAGACGTTAATGTAGCATCAATAATTTCTGGATGAGCCAAGAGACGGTTTTTTAATATTTCGGCTTGGCCAATTACGTTTGAATCATTAATATTATTAATCACCAGCAGGTTTTCTTTGTCAAACCCTGCATCACGATTTAGGCTATAATTGAGTTGAGAATAAACAACCAAAGCCGAAACTATCAAAGAAATACAGATTGTAAACTGAACCACCACCAATATGGTTCTAAGTCTAATTGATCCTATGGCTTGAGCGCGGCCAGATACCAATATCCGGCTTGGCCGCAAACATGACATTATAAATGCCGGATGAGCGCCGGCACCGATTGCCACAATTAAAGTAAGCAAGCACAAAGTCGCTAACATAAGCGGCGAATGCAGCACTTCTATAGCCATGACTTTGTCAACCAATAGGCTGTAATAAGGTAATATTATCTCAATCATTCCCATAGCGAGAAGAAGGGATAGAAAAGTCATAAAAATCGCTTCGCTGAGAAATTGAACGATAATATCGCGTCTTTGCGCTCCTAATACTTTTCGTATGGCCACTTCTTTTGCTCTTATGCTCGCCCGCGCAGTGGAAAGGTTCATAAAATTAAAACAGGCAATAGTCAGGATCATCAAGGCGATTAAGGCAAAGGATAAAATCGTCGTAATGTTCCCTTTTGGTTTTATGCGAGCCATATCTGACCCTTTTAAATGAATATCTTCAAGCGCCATCAAATGAAGGTTCCAACGTTCACTCGGTACAATACGATCAGAAGGTCGTGGCCCGCGTCTATCAAGGAAAGCGGGGAATTGCTGCTCAATTTTCGATTTGTTGGCCTGATCAAGTTTTACATAGATATATGTGCCTATATTAAACCAATTATCAAGAACGGACAGCTCATCTTCTCGATCACCCTTGGGGAATTCCGCATAACTAATCGGCATTATAACATCAAGGTTAAAATGCGTGTTATTGGGTAATTCTTTAATTACCGCAGTGACTTTATATTGACGAGCATTACTTAATGATATGCTTTTACCAATAATATCTGTTGTGCCAAAATACTTTATAGCCATTGCATGGGATAAAATAACGGCGCTAGGCTCCGTTAAGGCTGTGGTTAAATCCCCCGCTAAAACGGGGATGTCGAATATATTAAAGAAATTATTATCGACAAATGCGACATTTTCTGAAAAATATTCATTGTTTTTATTGATACTGCGAGCACCGTAAATTAACCTCGAAGTTTCTTGAATTTCAGGAAAATCTTGTTCAATGAATGGTTTAAAAGGCCCCATAGTGGCGGCGAGGTTAAAAGTTCGCGTGCCAGGTGGATGGCTGATAAGTTCAACCCGGAAAATATTTTCACTATTATCTAGCCATGCATCATAGCTTAGCTCGTCTTTAATGAAGAGCATGATTAAAATACAGGTGGCAAAGCCCACCGCAAGTCCAACAATATTAATAATGCTAAAAAGTTTATGTTTAAAAATATTGCGGCTTGCACTTAATATGTAATTAGATATTTTCATCTATTCATACCTTAAGGCGTTAATTGGGTTGGATTTTGCGACGCGGATAGAGTTGCTGGCCACAGTGCTCCATGCAATGAGAAGCGCGGAGAGACCCGCCATCAAACAAAAACCAATAATCATAAAACTTTCAATGCGGTAAACGAAACTTTCCAACCAAATGGTCATGGCGTAATATGAAATGGGCCATGCAATCAGGTTGGCGATCATCACTGGTTTACTAAATTGCCATAATAATAATTTAACGATATCAAAAATAGTGGCTCCCATAATTTTACGAATGCCAATTTCTTTAGTCCGTCGCTCTGCAGTAAAACTTGCCAAGCCATAAAGGCCAAGGCAGGCGATAAAAATAGCAAGGCCAGAAAAAGCGGCAAATAATGTGGCCTGACCCGTTTCTGCTTGATATTGTTTGGCTAGACTGTCTTCGGCAAAATTATAATCAAAAGGAACAGTAATAATTTCCTGCTGCCATAAGGCGCGTGCCTGATCGACCATCGTGGTAGGATCGCCGCTAAACCGTATTGAAATAGCCCGTGCATACGTTGAATCAAGATCATATATTTCTGGGCGTATGGTTTTTTTAAGACTATCAAAATGCACATCTGGCACAACACCAATAATCTTACGTTCTGCCTCTAGTTTTTCCTGAGGACTTCCGACACCTGTATAGACGATTTTACCGATGGCTTCTTCGGCACTTTTAAATCCTAATTTTCGCAAACCAGATTGATTAATAATGATGGGATAAAGTGCCCCTTTGCCGGCTCTTATATCATCGCTACTGACATCTAGGTCACTGCGGTTAATATCATATTCACGCCCCGCCACCATTGGTATTTTGTAAGTTTTAAAATATTCATATCCCTGACCACGATTGCCGATCAATATGACATCTTCCGATGACATCTCAGGGGTGCGGATAAATGTGTTATTTTCATTGACACTACCCGGTGTAAAGCGTGACCATGTAACGTTACTGACTTGTGGCATACGGCGAAGTTCTTTGACCAATGTTGGCAATTTGGCGCGAGCATCTTCCCTTCCTAAATCATTGATAATCAAGAGGTTTTCGTGATCATAACCAAGGTCCATATTCTTAGCATAAAGCATTTGCCCGTAAACAACTGCCGTTGAAACAAATAAAGCGATAGAGACAGCAAATTGAAAAATAACCAACACAGCTCTAAGCTTGGCCGAGGCACTTGTTTCCACTGATTTATTTGCCTTAAGATTTTCAACGGGACGAAAACTGGATAAAATAAAGGCAGGATACATACCGCCTAAGATACCAACGCTT
>CALDNY010000080.1 GCA_937914685.1 uncultured Kordiimonadaceae bacterium | reverse complement strand
TCTTCTATCCACATTAAACGCTTGCCGTCTTTTGCATGAATGGAGACTTGTGGCGGCGTTTGTGGGTTGGAAAAATAATCGATATAGCTCTGTCCATCTGGGGAAAATGACACGGCATGCCATCCTGCTTCGTTTGATATTTTTATGGGATTTTTAAGGCGGCTGCTATTTAATTTAGCCTTATAAAGATGGCGCTCTAACACCGAGTTTACATTAGCGGAAAAATAAACATCTCCTTGATCCAAATCCACAGATGCCGCGCCACTGACCACCCAATTACCATCGGTTATTTGATTGAGAAGCGTGCCATCTTTTTTGTAATGATAGATGTGATTAAAACCACTTCTTTGTGATTGCCATAAAAATTCATCACCGCCCTTTAAATAGGTCAGTCCATGATTTAAATCAATCCAAGTATCTGATTGTTCAACTAAAACAAGATTAAACTTTGCACTCTTTGCATCAGCAAAATTAAGCTCTAATCTGGTTTGAGCGCGGTTTTCTATTTGATAAAAAATACCACTACTATCAGGAAGCCAACTGACCCTCGGCAAATAAATATCTTTTTCACTTCCAAGGTCCACCCATTTTACTTCACCGCTTTCAATGTCTAAAATACCAAGTTTCACGGTCACATTATTTGTGCCTGCTCGTGGATAGCGTTCTTGTAATATATTAAATTTATCCCGGTCAATTTCATAGCGCCCGCGCGCATCAACGCCACTTTCGTCAAATTGGATGAAGGCAATATGTTTTTCATCATTTGACCACCAATAGCCCGTATCACGGTCCATTTCTTCCATGGCGATAAATTCGGCGACGCCATTTTTAATCAATGCCGTGGCCGATGATGTTAATTGCTTATGAGATTTATCTTTGATTTTCACAATATGAATATTATTGCCTTGGATATAAGAAGCATAATTTCCTTGGGGAGAAAACCGACTGTCTAATTCATACTCAGCATCATTGGTCAGACGATTTGTTTTTCTGTCATTCAAAGAATATTGATAAAGGTCACCACTTAAAGGAAACAGTAGTTTCGAGCTATCTTTTGACCATGAAAAGTCAATAATACCTAAATTGGTAATACGCATACGTTCGCGCCGACCCCGTTCTGCTTCTGAAAGTTTTTCTGTTCCCCCCGTTATATCGCTCGCTTTAACTAGAAGCTGTGATGTTTTATCCGATATATTATATTGCCATAGGTCAAGTACTCGACCATCGGCTTGGCTGCCTTTTAAAAAAGTAATCCGTTTGCCATCAGGTGAATATTTCAATCCACTTGGTACGGTGCCATTCAGGCTCCCATTTTGGGTGATTTGTTTGATGGTAAGCCCCGTCGCCATCGCAGGGGCAATAAAACCAGAAAATAGAACGAATATAGTTATTATACCAAACATTCTAGTATTAAAAAAAGACATACTAAGACCCTTCTCATTTCTTTTATTTTTTAATCTAATAAAAGTAATGTTAGCATTATTTTTGAGGAATTCCACAAAAACAAAAATGAAAAATGACTTTATGTGGTCAATAAAATATGATCAATAAAAATGTCAGATGGCCTATAAGCCGGGTTCTGTCCCCTGGAAAACCATAAATGGTTCGCCAAGTGTAAGATCATTCATCTAGAGTGACTGTTACCAGCCACCTTATGCAATCTACCCGAACGACGCTCCGAAAGAAGAGTGGTCCAAAGACCTGTCATTCCTATTCGATTTTGCACCCGGTGGGGTTTACCCTGCCTTTTTTGTTACCAAAAAAGCGGTGCGCTCTTACCGCACCTTTTCACCCTTACCAATATAAAACTGGCGGTTTATTTTCTGTGGCACTTTCCCTAAAGTCACCTTTGCTGGCCGTTAACCAGCACCGCTCTTCCGTGGTGCCCGGACTTTCCTCTGATATGTTCATAAAAACATAACAGCGATCTTCCAGCCATCTGACAAAGCATATCTACGCTTAAACAATGTTATAATGCAAGAGAATAGCCATTATTATGGCTTAAATAAAAAATAACAGCCTTAGGACAGACTTTCGGAATATTCACCAAGAATTTTTTTAATATAGGCAGGTTGGCCCGTAAATCTTAAGCCAACAAACGCTTCTGCGTACCAAGAAACCAAGGCTTCTGCATATTCAAAGTCCTTAATTTTAATTTGAACCAATGTCCCTGTAGCAAGGGGCAAATCAAGTTTCAAGCGCACGCCCCCTAATGAAATATCATAAAGCATGCATTTAAATTCAAATTCATTAACAATTAAAGAAGCAGGCCAGACTACAGTGCGACGTTTATAGGTGCGCATTTTCTCCAATCCACCGCGAACAACATTATTATTCTCAGCGTCATGCATATTATCGCTTTTTGTATTTTTGCTCATTAGCATCACTCTCGTCTACAAGTTCAAATCTTCGACTTCACCTGAAATATACAATCCATAATATATACCAATAAAGTTATTAAAATATAAACAATTTTGATTATTTACTGGTATTAATATGCGATCTGAGGCAAATTGGGGCGATTTTAAATAACAATAACGGTACTAAAATTAATGAAAAAGACACTTAAAATTATCACAATATTTTTTGCTTTAACAGCTGTTCTAGGCCTAATGGGTTGCGAAAAAGCAGGTCTAGTCATTAAGAACGGACCCGCTGGACCAAAAACCAAGGATTTATTAAAGCCGCTTCCCAAAGGTTTAATTGCCGATGAAGAAAACGCCCGTCACGGTAATGATGATTTAAAACCCCAAATCAACTAAATTTTACATTAAGAAGATAATCAATAATCGCGACGGTTTGCGAATCTAATTCCCCGTCAATATTGGTTTGTCTAAAGTGCCGTTGAAAAGCGGTTATTAATTCTCTGGGCTTGTTGTAACATCCTTCAATATCATAGCCATATTTTTCAAGTTTTTGCAAAAATTCGCCAATTTCAGGCGCGCCAATTTCAACGTCTGCCTGATCAATCTCCATATCAGAGTAAATACCGACACCATGATCAGATAGCCACTGCCAATTAAACAGCTCGCCTGGGTCGATTTTACGTCGCCAAGCCACATCACTATGCCCTAATATATGCCAAGGTTTAATGTTATGGCGGTTTATAATGATTTTGGAAAGCTCAAGCACGGCCTCCATTTGTTTTTGGGGGAATTCTTTATAGATACTCTCATATCCTTCAAATGGATGACCAGAATTAACGATTTCTATGCCAATAGAAAGATCATTGATATCTTGATCATTTTCCCATTTTGATAAGCCCGCATGCCAAGCGCGTCTATGTTCGTCAACAAGGGAAAAGACCTCCCCATCTTCCTCTATTAAATAATGAGCACTAACCGCTGATTTTTCGTCACATAACCGCTCCAGCGCCTCTTGCCCCGAAGACATTCCTGTATAATGCATGATCAAATATTTAATCTGCCCTGTGCGTTGATTATAATTGGGTGACTTATAAGGCCTCATGCGATCAGCACCTTATTTTTTCTTTTAAGTTGCCAATCGCGAAAATGGATAAGCCCAAGACCACTTAAAGTGACGATGGAGCCTATAAAAAATTTAACCGATAATGTCTCATTCAAGAAAATTACAGCCGATATTGTTGCAAAGATTGGCACACTTACCATGAAAGGGGATATTAATGTCACCGGATAGCGTCTTAACAAGAAATTCACACCCCCATAACCAACAATGGTCGATAGCAATGAAGTATAAAGAACCATAGAAATTCCAGTCATATCCAAATTCATAACTTGGTCTATTTGTCCCTTCTCAAAATACAAGGTCATACATAAAAACACTGGAACACTATAAAATGCCACCCATGCTTGGGTTTGAAAGACGGGTACTTCTTTGATTTTACGTAATAAAATAACCCCAATGGAATAAAATGTTGTTGCCAACAATATTATTAAAACAACCACACCTTCTTCTAAAATATCAGGCTCCAAAGTGATGATAATAACGCCGCAAAAAGCAATAAACACCCCTCCTGTTCGCCAATAATTCATTCTTTCATGCAATATAAAATGCGCCAATAACAATGTTATTGGTACATTCATTTGAACAATGACGGACATTGCGGATACATGATCAGTCATATCCATTCCTATGAAGACAAGGGCGAATTGAACCCCACCGATCAACATGCCGAGATAGAATAATTTGACCATGGCTCCAGGCACTATTTTTAACCATGGTAACAAGAATACTAAAACGATCACAAAGCGGCTAAGTCCAAATAAAAAAGGATCTAGTTGCGCCAATCCTACTTTCATAACAACAAAATTGACGCCCCAAATGAAACAGACGAATAAAGTGAATAATGCATATTTTAAGGGCATTTTGAATGAAGCCTTTTTTAATAACGTTATTTAATAGCACGAATTTTACGCACTTTATCATAGGCATTATTTATTGCTGCTAGTTTTTCATTGGCCACATCAATTAATTCTTCTGGTACCCCTTGGGCAATAAGTAAATCAGGGTGATGTTCTTTAATAAGTTTTCTATAGGCGGATTTTATGGCTACATCAGACGCCTCTGGATCAACCCCAAGAATGACGAAAGGATCACTCAAATCTGCCCCCAAATGGCTTTCGCGGATCCGCGCAAATTCACCATCAGATATTTTGAAAATTCGCGCCACTTCTTGCAAATAATTATTTTCCGCAGAATGCATAACGCCGTCAGCCATAGCAATATGAAATAAAAGATCAATAATTTGCTCTAACATAGCGGGTTGATTATGAAATATGCTGTAAAGTTGTTTTGCATATCCTTCAAACCCTGCCACTTCTTTTTTCGCCAGATTGAAAAAATAGCTGACATTTTTCATTTCATTTGCAGGAATTTGAAATACTTTTTTAAAGACATTAATTTCGTCGCGAGTGACGACGCCGTCCGCTTTGGCCATTTTAGCACATAAAGCGATGAAGCCCACGGTAAAGGTCGCTTGTGCGGTAAAATTATCTATTTTACCCTTTGTCGCGCGACCGGCAAAATGCATAGCCGCAGCCCCGAGCATGGCGCCAATGGGCCCACCAAGGGCCATGCCTGCGGCGCCCCCTAAAATCGTACCCCATATAGACATAGAGTTATTCCTTAGATATAAGATTACTTATTTATACTATGTGATCCATCATAGTTACTCAATTTAAAAAGTCACCTAAATGTCGACAAAACAACAAAAAATATCGCAAAAATTAATGACGGCCAAACAAAAGACTATGATCACCGTTCTGCTGGGTTTCACTTTTGGTATCGCCCCTTTGAGTGCTGATAGTCTTGCCCCAATTTTACCCATTATTACTGGTGATCTATCCATTAGTATTCATAAAGCCCAACTGATTATCAGCGCCTATTTTGCAGGGTTTGCATTTTCCCATTTATTTATGGGATCATTAACCGACCGTTTTGGCAGAAAACCTATTTTAATCACCAGCCTGATTATTTATGTAGTTTGTAGCCTTCTTTGCACCATTATTATCCATATTGATACCATTCTCATCGCCCGGGTTTTTCAAGGTTTTTTTGCCGCTGCAAGTGTCGTAGTGGGCCGCGCTATTATTCGCGATATGTTTGAAGATAAAGAAGTGATTAAAGCCTTAGCCCTTATGTTGGCCACTTTTTCCATAATGCCGATCATTACCCCCTTTATTGGCTCATTCTTTGCAGAATTTTTCCATTGGTCATGGATGTTCGGTTTTATGGCCTTTTATGGCCTACTCATCATCATTCTTATCAGCATTTTAATTCCTGAAACTCTAAGTCTAGAAAATAGACAATCGCTTCATCCTGTAGCCTTGATTGCAAACTATAAAATCATTTTAAAATCTCGTGCGTTCATTGCATATTCTTTTGGTCAGGCGTTGTTTTTTTCTGGCCTTTTTATCAATGTTGCCGTAGCACCCTTTGTGATTATTAATTTTTTAAAGCACAGCCCCCTTGATTTTAGCCTTTATATCGCCTCGGTCACCGTGGGTCTTACACTGGGCAGTTTTTTATCCCGTAAAATGATCAATCATTATTCAGCTCTGCAAACGGAAAACATAAGCCTGATACTAATGGTTGGTTCTGGCGGTGTTGTTGCCGTGCTTGCTTACTTAGAAGTTTGGCACATTTCAGCTTTGCTCATTCCCATGTTTGCCTATAATTTTGGTTACGGTATTTTTCAACCCGTGGCCATTTCAAAAACTTTAAAAGACAATAGACAACGGGCAGGTACTATTTCAGCGCTGTTAGGGGCTATACAATTTTCACTCGCCTCCGCCCTCACTTATATGGTCAGCATGGCTTTGGGGGACACCACATTGAATATGAGCCTCTTTATCCTTGTTCTCTCGTTTATTGGCTTTGTGATTGTAAAAACAATCGCACCAAGAGATCAAAATATTTAAATTAAGAGGTGCCTCATAATTTGTTAATTTTACTTTTTTGGCCCAATATGCGCAGGGGGATTGCCATCATCCCAAACGGTATATCGCGGTAAATTATCGGCAACATCAAACCATGGAATCCGCTCGCCGTCATGCATATGGCTTGTTGGCAAAAATAAAGTCTGATCATCAAATGTTGAAATATGAATTTCGACAATCGCGCCAATACCGCTACTGCTTATCCCTTCCCAAGTCAGCGGCGTACCACATTCAGGGCAGAAAGCGCGTCCAACACCCTCGGATGAATTATAAATTTTTCGGGCCTTCCCACTAAAAGTAATCTGATCGGCCTTCCAGCCAGAAAGGGTCACAACCGGCGCACCTGTATGCTTTCGGCAACTAAGACAATGGCAGTGATTTGCCCCAAACGGCTCGCCTTTTGCTTCAAATCTAACCGCGCCGCATAGGCAACCGCCCTTTGCTATTTTACTCATGGAAAATCCTTTTCTATTAAAATTGAAGTATTATAGTCCCATGGATATTCTGTCAATCAACTAACTCTGTAAAATAACTATTATCAGACCTAGCCCAACAGCTTTATATTTGCTATTTTTATAATCAACTTAGTAACATCAAGAAAGCACTATTCAAAAATGAACACAGACAATCAATGGCAGTTTTGGATTGATCGGGGCGGGACATTCACCGATGTTATTGCTCAAGCCCCAAAGGGTGAGATTAAATCCTTAAAACTATTGTCTGAAAATGCCGCCCAATATGATGATGCGGCACTGGCCGCTATTCGCACTTTGATGGACACCTCCCCGACCGACCCCATTGATAGCGATAAAATATCATCAGTAAAAATGGGCACAACTGTTGCCACTAATGCCCTTTTAGAACGCAAGGGTGATCGCACGTTACTGATTATCACCAAAGGTTTTAAAGATGCCTTACGTATCGGTTATCAAGCAAGGCCGAGGTTGTTTGATCTTAATGTCATTTTGCCCGAACAGCTTTATGAAAAAACAATCGAAGTCAATGAGCGCATAGGAGCGCACGGCGAGATTATCACCGCCTTAAATCTAAAATCCCTTAAAAAGCAAATGGAAATAGCAAGGCGTGGTGGGTTTAGCTCCGTCGCCATCGTTTGCATGCATGGCTACCGTTATCCAGATCATGAGCAAAAAATCGCAGCTTTAGCCCAAGAGATCGGCTTTAAACAGATTTCCACCAGCCATCAGACCAGTCCACTAATGAAATTAATCGGCCGCGGTGACACCACAGTGGTCGATGCCTATCTTAGCCCCCTTTTGCGACGTTATATTGATAATATGCAAAAAGAGCTAGGCTCTGTGCCGCTTTATTTCATGCAATCAAACGGAGGCCTTGCCAATGCGGATTTTTTCCGCGGCAAAGATGCTATTCTTTCTGGCCCCGCAGGGGGCATCGTTGGCGCCGTTAAAAGCGCCGCCTCATCAGGATTTGATAAGATAATTAGCTTTGATATGGGCGGCACATCAACCGATGTTAGTCATTATGACGGCGATTATGAACGAAGTACTGAAACCATGATCGCCGGCGTTCGGATACGCACCCCCATGATGAATATTCACACCATTGCTGCTGGCGGCGGATCTATTATAAGCTATGATGGTAGTCGTTTTCGCGTAGGCCCTGATAGCGCTGGTGCTGATCCTGGGCCGTGCTGTTATAGAAATGATGGCCCCTTGACCATCACCGATTGCAATTTACTACTCGGTTTTATTAAGGCTGATTATTTTCCAAAAACTTTTGGCAAAAATGCCGATCAGCCCCTTGATATAGAAGCGGTGCGACAAAAATTTCAAACCCTCGCCGCAAAAATAGGGAATGATAGAAGCATTGAAGAAATCGCCGAAGGCTTTGTTGATATCGCTGTGGAAAACATGGCGGCAGCTATTAAAAAAATATCCACTGAAAAAGGCTATGATGTTCGCGATTATACCCTTGTCAGCTTTGGCGGTGCCGGCGGGCAACATGCCTGCAAAATTGCCGATCGCTTAGGCATTAAAAAAATATTCATTCATCCATTTGCAGGGATATTAAGCGCATATGGAATGGGACTTGCCGATCACCGTGTTATCAAAGAAAAAACCATAGAGAAAATTTTATCAAAAAAATTCAGCCAAGAATTAGATAAAATAGCAGCCCATTTATCGAAAGATGCTAAAGATGCTCTTAAATCGCAAAATATTAAAAAAATAAATTTCCACAAGAAAGTTCATATTAAATATAGCGGTAGTGATAGCAGTATTGCAGTAGATTTAAATAACGTTTCGGACATGAAACAAAAATTTGAAGGCGCCCATAAAAGGCTCTTTGGTTTTATTTCCCCCAACAAAGACTTAATGATTGAAAAAATCCATGTCGAGGCTTTCGGTGGTGGCGCTAAAGACTTGCTTAATAATACCAAATCTCACAAAAAACATAAAATAACACGGATAGAAATATTCAAAGACGCTACAATTAGCAAAGCAACCCTTATCCACCGTGATGATTTAAGCCAATCCATTAAAGAAATCACCGGCCCTGCCATTATCCGTGAAGATCATGGCATTAATTATCTGGAAAAAGGCTGGCGCGCCTTTATCGATAAGAAAAACAATCTCATCCTTGAACGGATCCAAAAAATAACGCTCGCCAAAGCGATCGGCACAGATGTAGATCCTATACAATTAGAAATTTTCAACAATTTATTCATGTCCATTGCCGAACAAATGGGAGCCGTGCTAGAGAATGTCGCCCATTCGGTCAATATCAAAGAACGGCTAGATTTTTCATGTGCGCTCTTTGATTGCCAAGGTAATCTTGTGGCCAACGCCCCTCATATGCCCGTCCATCTTGGCTCCATGGGTAGTAGCATTAAAACCATTATTGAAAACCGTAAAACCACCATCAAAAAAGGTGATGTTTATATGCTGAATGATCCCTATCATGGCGGCACCCACCTGCCAGATATGACGGTTATTTCCCCCTATTTTAACGAAGATGATAAAAGCCCATGTTTTTATGTGGCAACCCGCGGTCATCACGCCGATATCGGTGGCATTACGCCAGGTTCTATGCCGCCAATGTCAAAAAATATTCATGAAGAAGGTATTCTTTTTGATGATTTTCAGCTTGTTGAAGAGGGTGCCTTTAACGAAAAGGCTCTCTATGATGCCTTAACACACGGCGATTATCCCGCGCGCAATCCTGAGCAAAATATCGCCGATTTAAAAGGCCAAATTGCCGCCAATGAAAAAGGCCTTAATGAATTAAGTCGAATTTCTAATCATTACGGTAACGAAACTATTATTGCTTATATGGACCATGTACAAAATAATGCAGAAGAAGCGGTGCGGCGTATCATTTCGACATTAAAGAATAGCAGTTTTGATTACCCCCTTGATAATGGCGCCCATATCCGCGGACGGGTCAGCATTGATCAAAAATCAAGAAGTGCCACCATTGATTTTACGGGAACAAGTTCTGAATTAAAAAGCAATTTCAACGCCCCACTTGCCATTTGCCATGCTGCGGCACTTTATGTTTTTCGCTGTCTTGTTGATGATGATATTCCCCTTAATCAAGGCTGTTTAAAGCCCATTAAAATCATCGTGCCTGATCGATCAATGCTAAATCCCAGTTTTCCCTGCGCCGTGGTTGCTGGTAATGTGGAAACATCCCAAGCCATAGTCAATTGTTTATTTTTATCCTTTGAAATCATGGCCGCGTCCCAAGGCACTATGAATAATATCACCTTTGGTAATGATGACATTCAATATTATGAAACCATCGCGGGAGGAATGGGGGCCACGGCCCATAATAATGGCGCCAGTGCCATCCAATCCCATATGACCAATAGCCGCTTAACCGACCCAGAAGTGCTTGAGTGGCGCTATCCTGTACTTTTAAAAGAATTTAAAATCAGGAAAAATAGTGGAGGACGGGGTCACTATAACGGCGGAGACGGTGTTGAACGGTGGCTTCAGTTTTTACAAGATATGCAAGCGGCAATAATTTCAAACCACCGCACCATTTCTCCGCCAGGCCTAAAGGGCGGTGAAGATGCGGCACGCGGCGAAAATTGGCTGCAAAAAGCCAACGGTTCCATATTAAAATTAAAAAGTTCAGAACAAGTAAGCGTTCAAAAGGGCGATATTTTCATCATTAAAACACCGGGCGGTGGAGGCTATGGTAAATTATAAACAAAGCAAGCACTGTGATTGATTTGAATGTGGAAAGACCTAAGCTCTTCCCTTGGCCGGAGTGAGCCTCTAAGTTTATTCTTAAAAAGGCCAGAGCGAAAAACCGCGATTAAGTTTGTTTTCGCAATTTTTCAATTGGGCGGCGTAGGTTTTTGAGTATCCCTCAACTTTCCTCGCTACATCCATCAGCCATTTCTTTTTCATAAATGTGCGCCGTTTAAAGCCGCCGTGGCCTTCGTGATAAGCAAGATATTGATTGTAAGCATCCCATTTTGAAATACCCAGTGTCTTTTGACTAACGTCTGAATACCAGCCAACGAAATCTGCGGCGTCGCTAAATCGGTCACGGTCAGCGCCATGATTGCCTGATTTTTCCTTATACCAATCCCAAGTGGAATCCTTGACTTGAGCGTAACCATAGGCCGATGATTTACGCCCCCACGGGATCACCCACAGTAAATAATTTCGCCCTGGCTTGGCGTCATGTTTAAAGGTGGATTCTTGACGAATGATCGCCAACTGCACATGAATGGGGGTGCCGTATTTATCGCGGACTTTTTTGGTCGCTTTATACCAGCCGCTTTTTTCATCAAACATATCACAACTATTAGAGACATTTTTAGGCGGCGTTGTCGCACAGCCCGCTACAATAATAATGATGGCAGTGATGATAATTTTGCTTTTCATAGGATATAGAAAATCAAAAGACATAACAGATGTCAAGGTATAAGGCGAAAATGTCAAAATAATGACGCGACGTTAAGCGGTTAAATGATACGCTAAATAGGCCGTAATTTGCAGCATTGGCATAAAAAATGCCGCGATTTTATAAAAAATTATTTTATTAAAATATCCACATATTCCCGGATGAAGATAAAGCAGCTCGGCACCTTTTTTAAAGAATATCCAATAGATAAAAAGCAAGTCCAACATTATGGAGCTGGCCCAAGTGCCGATCACTGCAAAATTAACAAAATCAGGTTCCATTAAATTATAAATCACCCCCATGGCGCTGGCCTCAACATCATAAGCAAAAAATATAAAAGGGATAGAGCCAACTCCACCGAACCATAAGGCTAAGCGGTTATATTGCCCTTTAAGTTTGGGGTTTTTATGGATATGTTTTTGACCCATTAAACGGTAAAGGACGGCCATGATCGGCATTATCAATGGAAAAATAATGCCGCCATTATCAAGTATTATAAAAACCAGTTTAATGATCATTTAATCGACTAACAATTTAAGAGTAGTCGTCGGCTTGGTGGTCTCGACGGCATCTTCGATACTTTCTTCACCTTCCATTTGAATTTTTTCGATTTTTTCTACTTTCGAAATAATCTTATGAGAAGACTTGGTAATGAGATCAATATCTTTATCGGCCCGGTCAAAATGAACTCGCAAATCTGTTACCCGCTTATCCAAACGCTCCACATCATCAAAAAGTGCCACTACATGATTTTGAATAATACCGGCCTGCTCGCGCATACGCGCGTCTTTGAGAACTGCGCAAATAGTGTTTAAGGTCGCCATCAAGGTTGTTGGGCTAACAATCCAAACCCTCGCCCGATAAGATTTTTCAACAACATCGGAAAAATTACTATGCAGTTCCGCATAAACCGCTTCCGACGGCAGGAACATTAACGCTGATTCTGCGGTGACACCGTTGATGATATATTTCTCAGAAATATCTTTTACATGTTTTAAAATATCACTTTTAAAATTGCTTTGGGCTTTTTTAAACTCCACATCATTTTCTGCATTATGTAGCTTGTGGTAGCTTTCAAGGGGAAATTTAGCATCAACCACAATAGAACCGGGTGGATTGGGTAATTTGATTAAACAATCAGCCCGTTTGGAATTTTCCAATGTCGCTTGAAATTCATAGGCACTCGGCGGCAGAATAGAAGAAACCAAATCATTAAGCTGAATTTCTCCAAAAGCACCGCGCGCCTGTTTATTGGAAAGAATATCTTTAAGGCCGATCATTTCCCCCGATAAATCCGTAATATTCTTTTGCGCCTGATCAATCACCGCCAAACGCTCTTTTAATTCACCTAATGATTTACCCGTCGTTTCGCTTGATTTTTCTAGACTTTCACCAAGGCGGGCGCTGACCTTATCCAAACGATCATGCATAGTACGTTTAATTTCTTCTTGATGGCTTGAATTGGCCTCTGTCATGGCCTTAATCCGCCCTTCTAATCCCGCATTTGCCTGCAGGATAAAAGCAATTTGTTCATTGGCCTTATCCGCAGCCAATTGTCTTGCTTCATGATCAAGCCGCCCGCGATTATTGACAATGAATAATACCGCCACAAGAAGCAGGGCGATAATGGCTATTCCTATCAAGATCATCATATTTTGATCAATTAACACTTATCGTTTCTCCTTATAGTCTTGACCTATTGCTCAACACATATTACCTAACATTTGAAAGAATAAAAGGATAAGATAATAATTATGGCAATTTTACCGATCATCACCGTACCGGACCCGCTTTTAAAAAAAGTATCAAAACCGGTAAAAAAAGTCGATGACCAGTTGCGGACGTTTTTGGATGATATGCTCTCCACCATGTACGCGGCCCCTGGTATCGGTCTTGCCGCCATACAAGTAGGAATACTTAAACGCATATTGGTTATGGATATTTCCCCAGACGGCGAAGAGGCTGACCCGCAATTTTTTATCAATCCAGAAATTACTTGGACATCCGATGATATGGCCACTTATAACGAAGGTTGTCTTTCTGTACCAGAACAATATGCTGATATTGAACGCCCCGCGCAATGTAAGTTTAAATATTTAGATTATCATGGCAAGTCCCAGAAAGTCCATGCCACAGGGCTTTTGGCGACCTGTATTCAACATGAAATGGACCATTTAAACGGCATTGTCTTCATTGATTATTTATCCAAAGTCAAACGCAGTATGTATGTGCGCAAAGTGAAGAAGCTCGCTAAAGATAACGAATAAAAGGAATGATTGATGCGCCTCGCATTCATGGGAACACCTGATTTTTCAGTAAGCGCTTTAAGAGCAGTCTTAAGCGCAGGCCATGACGTTGTCGCCGTTTATAGCCAACCGCCAAGGCCGTCTGGTCGCGGCAAAAAACTTAAACCTTCACCAGTTCATGCTTTTGCTGAAAAACTTAATATCCCCGTTCACACACCGCTTAACTTTAAAGACTTGTCTGAGTGTCAAAAATTTAAAGACCTTGATCTTGATGTGGCAATTGTTGTTGCATACGGGCTTATTTTACCGCAAGAAATATTAGAGGCACCCAAATTTGGCTGTCTTAATATTCACGCGTCTCTGCTACCACGCTGGCGCGGCGCGGCGCCGATCCAACGGGCAATTATGGCAGGGGACAGTGAAACTGGTGTCGGTATTATGCAAATGGAAGCAGGGCTTGATACGGGAGCTGTTGTCTTGGAAAAACGCATCACCATAGAGCAAAATGACAGTGCCGGCACACTTCATGATAAACTTAGTTTGTTAGGGGCGAAGGCCATTGTTGAGGTTTTAGACAATCTTCCTTACGAAAACCCTCGTCCACAAAACGAAAAAGGCGTCACTTACGCCAAAAAAATTAATAAGGACGAAGCCCATATTGACTGGACAAAACCCGCAATCCACATAAAAAATCACATTCACGGCCTGTCCCCCTTTCCCGGTGCATGGACAGAGGTTATGGGTGAACGCCTTAAAATTATAGAGGTCGAAATTTCGGACCTCTCTGGCGAAATCGGAACAATGGTTGGCGCACCGCTTATCATTGCCTGCGCCGATAAATCACTTTCCGTCATCCGCGCCCAACGCGCAGGCAAAGCGCCCATGACCACCGCAGAGCTCATTAATGGTTTTGATCTCGTAATCGGAACAAAATTTTCATGAGTGATTTATTTAGGTATAAACTAACCATTGAATATGACGGTGCTAATTATCATGGCTGGCAAATGCAGGAAAATGTTCCGTCTATCCAACGGGACCTTGAAGAAGCCGCTTTTAAATTTTGCCAATGCCAATGCCGTTTTCACGGCGCTGGTCGTACCGATGCGGGGGTTCATGCGATAGGCATGATCGCCCATGTTGATATTCCCCGCGACCTAGAAGCCTTTAAAGTCATGGACGCCTTAAATTTTCACCTAAAAGGCATTGCCATATCGATCCTTAAAGCCGAACGGGTTGATGAGGAATTTCATGCACGATTTTCAGCTAAAAAAAGACACTACCGCTATCATATCATCAA
>CALDNY010000079.1 GCA_937914685.1 uncultured Kordiimonadaceae bacterium | reverse complement strand
TCTGGTACTAGTAATTTCTCAGGAATAGTTTGGAATGCGGGGGTTATTTTAACACCGGGACCTCGCACATCATTGGAACTGAGAATTGGTGAAAGTTATTTTGGGCGTACCTATATTGTTAATGGGCGCTATATCATTACGCCCCAGTTAAATTTCACTATTAATTATAATGATCGCTTAAACACTTATCAAACTTTGATATTGGATAGTTTCCTAGCTGGCCAAAATAATGCGGCCGCAGTGCAACAAGGTTATATTGATAATGTTTTTGTCCGCCGAAAGTTATGGACTGCGCGCCTTACTGGAACAAGAGGACGTTCAACGATTGCATTAACTGCAAGAAATGCAAACTTGTCTAGTGAAATCGCTACTCGTAACCAAAATCGAAATACATTTGGTGTCACCTGGACCCGGCGGATGACTACAAATATGTCGATCAATGCCAGTGCTTATTATATTGAAATTGATTTTAAAAGTGATCGTCAAAAAGATAAATATATAAGTTATTCTGCGGGAATGGATTATAATATTTCTAGGAGCCTGATTGGCACAGTTGAATACATACATACACTTCGCGAACAATTGCTCTTTAATTATATACCACGTAAATCAAATTTAGTGAGGGTGTCCATAGGGGCTACATTTTAGGATCTGTTATGTATTCAGAATTTTACAATCTATCTGGAAAACCATTTCAACTCACGCCAGACCCTAATTTTTATTTTGATAGTAGTACTCATCATAAGGCGATGGCTTATTTGTCTTATGGCATTAGCCAAGGCGAAGGCTTTATCATCATCACAGGTGAAATTGGTTCTGGTAAAACCACTTTGGTTGGCCGCTTATTACAAAGTTTAGATCCAGACAAATTCGTGACGGCAAAGATTGTTACATCGCAATTAGATGCGGATAATATTTTAAAAATGGTTGCCGCCTCATTTGGTATAAATATCCAAAATACTGATAAGGCTGTCTTAATTATCGAAATTGAGAAATTATTACGCAATAACAATAGACGCGGCAAAAATACATTATTACTTATTGACGAAGCCCAAAATTTAACGACGCAAGCCTTAGAAGAGCTTAGAATGCTTTCTAACTTCCAAGAAGGGAATAAGGCATTATTACAAAGTTTCCTCGTAGGACAGCCTGAATTTCGCGATAAATGGGCATTTGACCCCGCCTTGGAGCAATTGCGTCAACGGGTTATTGCGACCCATCATTTATCCCCAATGACAGCCGATGAAACCCATGAATATATTAAACATCGTCTCGGCCTCGTCGATTGGACCGGCAACCCTTCTTTTAGTGATGATGGGCTTAAAGCTATTTTCAAATATTCAGGGGGTGTTCCCAGAAAACTTAATACACTTTGTACTAGGCTTTTATTATTTGGTGCCATTGAGGAAATTGAAGAAATTAATGCAGAAGTTGTTGTTGAAGTTTTGGATGATATGGAACAAGATAATTTTGCTGCTGCGGCTAGTTCAGGTAAGAATAAGGGAAATGGTCTTGTGGGAGATGCTGCAGATATCGAGACTGATTTAGCAATAGAAAGAGAAGCACAACTAATGGCCTCTAGCGAGCTCTTGAAACTTAGGAAACGAATAGTGCGCTTAGAAAAGAATATCAAAATTCAAGATAAAACCCTTCAGGGGGCGATTGATATTGTTGAAGGCTTACTAGGCGGCTCATAGGAAACTGAAATGCAAATCATAAATGCCATGACAGTTGATGTTGAGGATTATTTCCATGTAGGGGCTTTTGAAAAGGATATCTCCAGAGATGACTGGGACAATATGCCTTGTCGGGTCGAAAAAAACACTCAACAAATATTAGATTTATTTGACCGTCATAATGTTAAGGCTACCTTTTTTATATTAGGCTGGGTTTGCACGCGCTATCCTGAATTGATTAAAGAGATTAACAACAGGGGCCATGAAGTGGCAAGCCATAGCATTGGCCATCACAGGGTTGGCGATTTATCTCGTTCAGAATTTATCGAAGATATTAATAATTCAAAAAAACTACTAGAAGATACGATAGGCGAGGCGGTAATCGGCTATCGTGCGCCAAGTTTTTCAATCGGTGAAAAAAATATATGGGCGTTAGAATGCTTGAAAGAAGCAGGCTATTTATATAGCTCTAGCATCTATCCTATCCGCCATGATCATTACGGCATGCCCAGTGCGCCGCGCTTTTCTTTCGAACCGATAGAGGGAAGTGAGTTTCTTGAAATGCCGGTGACAACATTTGAGTTATTTGGCAAAAAATTCCCTTGTGGTGGCGGCGGTTATTTTCGCTTGCTTCCTTACTCGCTTTCTAAAATGGCGATGGACCGGGTTAATAAAAAGGATCAGCAAGCCTGTATATTCTATTTTCATCCTTGGGAGATTGACCCCGGGCAACCCCGCCAAACCCAAGCCAGTCTTAAATCTCGTTTTCGTCATTATACCAATCTTGATGTGATGGAAGCAAAAATTGAAAAAATATTAATGGATTTTTCTTGGGGACGGATGGATGATATTTTTTTAAAGGGAAACAATTAATCAATGCAGGTAAAAAGACTTGATATTTTTGGCGATTGTGGACGGTGGGATCGCTATGTAAATACTCATGACAAGGCATGCGTTTTCCATTTGAGTGCCTGGGGGCGAAGCGTATGTAAGAGTATGGGCCATGATTTTTATTATTTATATGTGGAAGAGGATGATGAAATCTGCGGCATCTTACCGCTGATTCATGTTAAGAGTGCATTTTTTGGCAATTCTTTAATCTCCGTTGGTTTTTCTGTGGGCGGTGGGCCGCTTTATGATAATGAAAAAGCGTTAAAATCATTGGACCAAGAGGCTATTAAAATCGCGCAAGAATTAACAGTGGATGCACTTGAATATCGCCAAATTGATAGATGTCATGACGATTGGCCCCTTAAAGATACAACCTATAGCACCTTTAGAAAAATATTAAGCGCCGATAATGAAGAAAATATGCTGGCAATTCCCCGCAAGCAAAGAGCCATGGTTCGAAAAGGCATTAATTTCGGGTTATGTTTTGAAATAGATGAAAATATTGACCGTTTATATGATTTATATTCAACCAGCGTCAGAAACTTAGGCACACCAGTTTTTCCAAAATCACTATTTAAAAATTTAAAGCAAGAATTTAAAGAAAATTGTGAAATTCTTACGGTCTGTAGCGCAGAAGGTAAAGCCGTTTCAAGTGTTATGAGCTTTTATTTTAAAGATGAAGTTATTCCCTATTATGGCGGAGGAGGGGCTGATGCTCGAAATTTAGCGGCCAATGATTTTATGTATTGGTCTGTTATAGAACATGCGGTAACGGCGCACGGCGTTAAAATATTTGATTTTGGCCGCAGTAAAAATGACACGGGTGCCTTTAGGTTTAAGAAAAATTGGGGCTTTGAGCCAACCGCCCTTCATTATGAATATTATTTAAAAGATGGGGCAGATATTCCAGAAATAAATCCCCTTAATCCAAAATATCAACTGATGGTAAAAACATGGAGAAAACTTCCGTTGCCGATCGCTAATTTTATAGGACCGTTTGTTTCAAAATCACTTGGTTGAAATAGAGGAAATTTAGGGGGAGTAGTCTCTACGGTCTATTGAACATTAGAGCCAGCGGCGGGGAGGATTTGTTGCATTTTTTGCGCGTCTTCTGTGGTGGGGCCATTTTGTGCGATGAGGGATGTTTCATCCTCTGTTATAACATTAACGAAAAGGGTAATCGCGAAGGCCCAACCTAACATGGCGCAAAGCAGCCAAGAAAAAAAAGCCATCCTTACTGAAAGTTTATTGTTATCTTCATTGCTACTATTCGTCATATTAAGTTCCATAGCATTTATTCCCATTGCTTACGTCATAACATCATTACGTATATTAGTTAATTTTACATTAACCATGATTTTATCAGGCTTTGAATAACTAATCTCTTGTTTGTAAGGCCTTATAAATATCTCATGTTTTGTTAACTATATTTGTTAATTGATTTTAACCATAACAATATTTGGGGCTGACCCAGATAATGCACAATTTGTGTTATAGGGGTATGTATGA
>CALDNY010000078.1 GCA_937914685.1 uncultured Kordiimonadaceae bacterium | reverse complement strand
TTGTAGTACATGTAGTTTATAAAAATGGAAACGAAAATATTTCAAATGCTCAAAGAGAGTGAAAATACCTAACGACAAGGGGCAAAAGTGGTTGAAATAATATCCGTATTATAGGAAACGCTCGCCCGTTTCATTCCGTCAGAGTTATAAGCCATGGCAATTTGGCCTTTTTTATCGACGGCAATAAGCCCCCCGTCGCCGCCAAGGTGTTTCACATCATCAAGCAAACGCCATAAGGCCTCGTCCAATGTATCGCCTGCTAATTTATAACCATTTGCCGTCGTTAAAGCGCCGCCCGCACGAATGAAAAATTCGCCAGTTCCCGTACAAGATATGGCAATTTCATCGTCGGCCCAAGTTCCAATACCAATGATCGGCGTATCACCGACACGGCCTTGTGGTTTGCCAAAAACGCCACCAGTTGATGTGGCGGCGGCAAGATTGCCGTGGATATCAAGGGCGACCGCGCCCACTGTACCGTGGCTCATGTCATATTGATCGATGTCTTGTTGGCTAACACCAACGGGGAGAACATAATAGCTTTTTGGGTCAATGACCTTTTCAAATCCTTGCTCAAGGGCAAAATAATCGGCTCCATCTGCCGTTAGCATGACGCAGGGGGACTTTTGTAAAACTGCTTTTGCGACGGATATGGGGCTGATAAAATCTTTAAGGGCGGCCACGGCTCCGGCCTGTCTTGTATGACCTTGCATGATACTAGCGTCTAGTTCAACTTGACCTGCCACATTGGGGGCCGATCCTTTACCCGCGACATAAAGTCCAGAGGCCTCTAATTGGGCGACCATATTTTCGACAACGTCCAATGAAGGGGTGCCATTTTTAAGCATTTCTTGGCCGAGCGTTGTAAGACTTTCAAGATGTTCTTCAACGACCTGATAATCTTCGCCTGCTTTTGGTCCGGCGCCGCCGTGCAAGGCGAGAGCATATATTTTTGACATTTTATAATTCCTGATGATTTAAATACTATATGGCAAAAAAGAACCGTTTTGTCGATCATTATTGAGCGGCCATCTCAGATAATTTAGCAACAGTCTTTAAATTTCTCGTTGTCGCTTTTAGGGCTAATTTTTTTTCAATAAAAGTATTTGATAACTTGGTTTTGCCGTAACCATTAGGGCAATGCAGATAAATGATATTTTCTTTTATAATAAGTCTCTCGGGGGCAATCACAGAGCCTAATAATGTGTCGATATTTAAAGGCTCTGGTACGCCCTCTAAAAAGCTAATGACGATTTGTGTTCCGTCTTTTTGCAATTCGACATTTTGAAAAGGAAGATTTTGATATATTTTTTGATAATCATCCGCTTTGCGCACATCAACATAGACGTCAAAGCCATATTTTTTATCAATAGTCGCCTCTATGGTTGATTTGATGATCTTTAGATCGTCTGAGCTATGGTCAAAAATAACATTACCGCTTTGGATATAGGTAATGACATTTTGATAGCCTAAACCTTCATAAAGCGCTTTTAAATCAGCCATGATGATCTTTTTTTGTCCTGAAACATTTATGCCCCGTAATATGGATATATATTTCATTATTTTGCGCCGTATTTCTTAATATAGATCATGTCTCTTCAATAACTGCCGTGGTTTCGATTTCGATTTTGGCTTTATCTTCCATTAAGGCCGATACTTGAACGCAGGCCATAGCGGGATAATTTTTCCCCATAACTTCGCGGTAGACGGCGCCCATTTCTGGTAAATTATTTAAATACTCTTGTTTGTCGGTGATATACCATGTCATACGGACAATATGTTCAGGGCCAGCTCCGCCCTCTTTTAGGACGGCAAGGGTATTTTCCAATGTCTTTTTAAATTGATCAATGAGCAGGTCACTTTGGATTATTTCATTTTCGTCCCATCCTATCAGCCCTGCCACATAAAGAGTGCGGCCATTTTTGACGCTAACCGCGTTTGAATATCCTTTTGGTCTAGGCCAGCCTTCTGGGAGCAGGTGTTTCATGGGTTCAATCCTCTTGATTATGATCGTTTAATAATTGACGAGCGATGATTATTTTTTGAACTTCCGTTGCCCCCTCATAAATGCGTAAAGCGCGGATTTCTCGGTAAAGCTCTTCTACTTTAACGCCTTTTACCACACCCATGCCGCCAAAAATTTGAATGGCCTTATCAATGACCTTTTGAGCCATTTCGGTGGCGTGCATTTTTGCCATGGCCGCTTCGCGGGTAATGCGCTGACCTGTAGTGTCCCTTGTCCATGCGGCGCGATATATAAGTAATGCACTAGCATCGATATCAACGGCGCTATCGGCCAACATGGCTTGAACTAATTGTAAATCATGAAGCGGGGCGCCAAAAAGCTGTCGTTGTTTGGTGCGGCTTAAGGCGTCTGATATAGCGCGTCGGGCAAAGCCAAGCGCGGCCGCACCCACAGTTGAGCGAAAAATATCGAGGGTCGCCATGGAGGCTTTAAAACCCGAACCGGCCTGACCTAATAATTTTGCTCGTGGAATTTTACAATCTTTAAAAGTCATGGTCGCCAGCGGATGGGGGGCAATGACTTCTATGCGTTCTGTAATTTCTAAGCCTTGCACGTCTGCATCCAAAATCATCGCCGAAAGGCCTTTGGCGCCCGGAGCTTCCCCAGTGCGTACAAAAAGCACATAATAATCAGCAATACCGCCGTTTGAAATCAGTGTTTTGGCACCATTGACCAAATAATGATCGCCTTTATCCTCAGCATTGGTTGTCATATTTGCGACATCCGAGCCACTTTCCAATTCAGTCAGAGCAAAAGCGGCCATTTTCTTGCCCGTTGCCACATCAGGAAGATAAGCCTGTTTAATCTCGTCGCTGGCAAATAATGTAATAGTGCCACTGCCCAAACCCTGCATGGCAAAAACAAAATCGGCCAAACCATCGTGACGGGCGAGGGTTTCCCTGATCAGACAAAGCGAGCGGACGTCAAATTCATCAAATATACCGCCGTAAGCTTTAGGAACTACATATTTAAGCCAGCCTCCTGCCGCTAATTTTGCCAATAGATCCCGACAAGCCTGATCAATATCCGAATGGTTATGATCCCCTAAATTCTTCTGGCACCAAACTTCGAGATTGGCGGCAAGTGTGCGGTGATGATCTTCGAAAAACGGCCATTGTAAATAGCTCTTATCAACATATATTTTTGACATTAGTCGCCCTCAAATATTGGTTTTTCTTTATTGACAAAGGCATGATAGGCCCTCTCAAAATCTTTGGTTTGCATGCAGATGGCTTGGGCTTGGGCTTCGGCCTCAATGGCACTGTCTAGGCCCATATTCCATTCGTGATTTAATTGGTTTTTAGTGATTCCATTGGCGAAAGTAGGACCGGAAGCTATTTTTTCTGCAAATCTCAAGACCACATTCATTAAGTCTTCTGAAGTGGCCAAGCTATTGAAATATCCCCACCTTGCCCCCTCTTCGCCCGACATAGAACGGCCCAGAAATAGCAGCTCTGAAGCGCGACCCTGGCCAATGATGCGCGGCAATATGGCACAAGCCCCCATATCACAGCCCGCTAGACCAACTTTATTGAACAGAAACGCCGTTTTACAGTCAGGAGTGCCGACACGAAGATCGCAGGCCATTGGAATAATAGCCCCTGCGCCGACAGAAATTCCGTCAACGCCCGCAATCACAGGCTGGGGGCAATTTCTGATGGCTTTGACCAGATCGCCGGTCATGCGGGTAAAATTCAATAATTCAGTCATGTCCATTTTAACAAGCGGCCCAATGATGTCATGAACATCGCCGCCAGAGGAGAAATTACCGCCATTTGGGGCAAAAATAACCACTTTAACTTGTTTGACATAGACTAATTCTCGAAAACAATCGCGCAGCTCTGCGTAACTTTCAAAGGTAAGCGGATTTTTTCGCTTGGGCCGATCAAGGCTAATGGTGGCAATGCCATCTTGGAAGGACCAGTTAAAATGTTTAGGCTTAAATGTTTCTGGATTCATTTGATATCCTTTTAATTTTCATTTTAATTTTAATTTCCGTTAATAACAATAGCCTGACCATTGATTAAATCATTTGCGGGATCGCATAA
>CALDNY010000077.1 GCA_937914685.1 uncultured Kordiimonadaceae bacterium | reverse complement strand
GCGTAATTTATCTCTTAGTTGGGCTTTTTCACCGCCCGTAAGTTGCCTTTTAGCCTTCTTGTCGTCGATTGCAACCGCTACAACTTCTTTTTGCGTTTTCTCTTTTTTCTTTTCTTTAATTTTTGGCCCTGTTCTTTTGCCAATCACTTCCGCCTTATAATCATTGATATCACCGTCAAAATCACGAACCGTTCCATTGTCAACAATCATAATTTTATCAGCGCAGGCCTCAACCAAATAACTATCATGGCTAATTAAGATCACAGCCCCTTCATATTCGTTAATGGCATGGATTAACGATTGGCGACTATCCATATCCAAATGGTTGGTCGGTTCATCAAGGATAATCATTTGCGGGGCTTTAAAGCTCATCAATGCAAATAGAAGCCGCGCTTTTTCACCGCCCGATAGAGTTGAAATTTTATTAGCCGCCTTATCAACGCCAAAGCCAAAGCCACCAAGTCGGGAGCGCACTTGAGTTTCTGTGGCCCCTTTCATTAATGTGGCAAGGTGGGTAAGGGGAGTGCCGTTTGGCTCTAATTCGTCCTGTTGATGTTGGGCAAAATAACCAATCGCTAATTTTCGCGATCTTTTAATGGTGCCTGCCATCGGTTGCAGACGATCTGATAGTAATTTGGCAAATGTGGATTTACCATTACCATTTTGACCTAAAAGGGCAATCCGGTCTTCCATATCAATTCGCATATTAATATTGCGCAAAATCGGCTTATTTTCTCCATAGCCAACACTTAATTGCTCCATCAATATCAGCGGTGGTGCCAGCTCCGTTGGGTTCGGAAAATTAAATTGAACCGTATGTTCTTCGGCCAATGCCGCCAATGGCTCCATTCTTTCCAACATTTTAATACGGCTTTGGGCTTGTTTGGCTTTGCTGGCTTTATAACGAAAGCGTTCAATATATTTTTCAATATGGGCGCGTTCTAAAGTTTGTTTTTTTAGGGCGGCGCGTTGCAATATTTTTTGCTCGCGATAGGTTTTTTCAAACTTATCAAAATTGCCCCCAAAATAAGTAAGCTCGCGATTTTCCAAATGTATAATCGCATTAGCCGCCTGATTAAGCAAATCGCGGTCATGGCTGATGATTAAAATGGTATAGGGATAATTTTTAATGAAATTCTCGAGCCAAAGCACCCCTTCCAAATCAAGATAGTTGGTCGGTTCATCAAGCAATAATAAATCAGGCTGGGTGAATAAAGTGCAGGCGAGGGCAACGCGCATGCGCCACCCTCCCGAAAATTCACTACAGGCGCGTCGTTGCGCCGCATCATCAAAGCCTAAACCAGAAAGAATACTCGCGGCTTTTGCTTCGGCTTCATAGGCGCCAATATCTTGTAATTTTTCATGAATTGCGGCAATTCGGTTTGCATCAACTGTACTTTCTGCTTCCTTATGCAAAGCGACAAGCTCGCTATGGGATGCTAAGACTGTTTCTAGCAATGTTTGGGGCCCGCCCGGTGCTTCTTGCGCCACTTGGCCTACTTTTGCAGATTTGCGAACTCGGATCTTGCCATCGTCGCTTTCTAATTCCTTTAAAATTAATTTATAAAGGGTGGTTTTGCCCGCACCATTGCGACCAACAATGCCAACTTTATGTCCCGCAGGAACCGTAACGCTGGCATTTTCAAGTAATAGTTTTCCGGCAATGCGGTATGTGAGACCCGTGATTTGTAACATGATACCAACGTCAAAATTGTTTTAAAAAAGCCTTGTAACAGGTTCAAGAAAAATATCAACGCCAAATAGACCTTGTAGTTTTAATAAATACCCCCTATAAGGCGCGCATTATATTAAATCTGTATTATTAAAGGACCTCAAATGGCTATCCAGCGTACATTTTCTATCATCAAACCTGACGCAACAAGACGTAACTTAACGGGTGCGATCATTAAAATGCTCGAAGACGGTGGTCTTCGTGTTGTTGCCTCAAAACGCATCCATATGACCCGCGAAAAAGCCGAAGGCTTCTACGCTGTTCATTCAGAACGTCCCTTTTTCGGCGAACTTTGCGATTTCATGGTTTCAGAACCTGTTGTCGTTCAAGTGCTTGAAGGCGAAAATGCAGTTGCCAAAAACCGCGAAATCATGGGCGCGACAAACCCTTCCGATGCCACGCCCGGCACGATCCGCGCTGAACATGCTCTATCAATCGGTGAAAATTCCGTTCACGGTTCAGATAGTTTAGAAAATGCAAAAATCGAAATCGAATATTTCTTCAACAAAGCTGAAATTGTTGGCTAATATTAAATAAGATGATTATTTCAAGAACCGTTCACTGAAAAGTGGGCGGTTTTTTTATGGGTAAAAAATGAATTTCTCTGTAATTACTAAAAATCTATCACTTGCTTTTTTTTGTTTGGCCTCAGGCGCCGGCGCCTCCGGCTTAGGCTAACGGCACAGGACTTCCTCGCCGCAATGTTAGTCAGTCCCGAATTACTGGGAACTGTCCAGTTCATGGTCTGTGCATGTGCCTGGGTTGGCGCATAGTTATGGGCGCTTAGGATTTGATTGGAGTTATTCTGTGGTATTTGGAAGTAGGGGAGTGGGAGAGGAGTTATTCTACTATTGGGTTTATTATTGTTTGATCTGCATATTTAGCGTCACTGATGCGGACGCTATTGCCGATTACGCGAATGCGGCCCTCTGCTACTAGTTTTAAGGCTTGGGGATAAATGGTATGTTCTAATTGTAATACCTTAGCCGCTAATTGGTCCGCATCTTGATCGGGATCAATGGCAACGGCGGCTTGGCTTATTATGGGGCCGTCGTCTAATTCAGGATTAACAAAATGTACGGTACAACCACTGAAACGGACCCCGGATTCAAGGGCGCGTTCTTGCGTATGAAGTCCTCTAAAGGCGGGAAGGAGCGATGGGTGAATATTGAGGATGCGATTTTTCCAACGATTAACAAAACGTGCGTCTAAAATGCGCATAAAGCCCGCCAGACATATAAGCGTGGCCCCGCATTGTTTAAGAGCCTCATCTAGTTTTTCATCAAATTGTTCGCGGTTTTCAAAATCACGGTGATTAATCACCTTTGTTTCAATTCCTGCCGCTTTTGCCCGCTCTAGGCCGTAAACGTCGGGGTTATTGGAAATGACCATGACAATACGCGCTGGAAAATCGTCCTTGGCGCAGGCATCAATTAACGCTTGAAGGTTTGTACCACCACCGGAAATTAAAACCGCTACATCCATAATATTTCAAACCCTTTTAATGCGTAGATCTTGCAACCCAGTCATTGGCGTAACCCCAACTGCTGCTTTTCCCTGTAACCACTGTAGCAGGCTCATGGTCTGCTTTATCGACTATAATGCCGATATTATAAACCGTCTCGCCATGTTCTTTAAAAATTGCCATCGCCTGTTCTGCTTTATCAGCATGGACAATCACCGCCATGCCAATACCGCAGTTAAATGTTTTGGCCATTTCCAGCGGCGTAATATTACCTGTTTCGCGCAACCAGTTAAAAACCGGCGGCAAACTCCATAGGCTTGCGTCCACATGGGCAGCGACACCGTCTGGCAAAACACGAGGTATATTTTCTACAAATCCACCACCCGTTATATGGCTAAGTCCTTTAATGCAATCATTTTTTAACACTTCCAAACAGCTTTTAACATAAATTTTTGTAGGCTCAAGCAAGGCTTCGCCAAATGTCTTGCTGTGATCAAAAGAACATTGATCATGATAAGAAACCCCTGATACTTCAATCAGTTTACGCACCAATGAAAATCCGTTTGAATGAACACCGCTTGAGCCAAGCCCCAATATTACATCACCAGCACAGATTGATTTTCCATCAATCAGGCGTGATCTTTCCACTGCACCAACGCAAAAACCCGCCAAATCATAGTCACCTTGGCGATACATGCCCGGCATTTCCGCGGTTTCACCACCAATAAGCGCGGCATTTGATTGACGACAACCCTCAGCGATCCCTTCGATGATGGCTTTGCCGACCTCAATGGTTAAATGGCCTGTGGCGTAATAATCCAAAAAGAAAAGCGGCTCCGCCCCTTGGACAATCAAATCATTTACACACATAGCCACTAAATCAATCCCGACCGTATCATGTTTATCGCTTTCAATGGCCACTTTGAGTTTTGTGCCGACACCGTCCGTACCCGAAACCAGTATCGGGTCTTTATAACCCGCTTCTTTTAGGTCAAAAAGCGCGCCAAAGCCGCCAAGATCCGCATTACATCCTAAGCGTCGTGTTGAAGCCGCAGCAGGCTTAATGGCATCAACCAGAGCATTACCAGTGTCTATATTGACGCCTGCATCTTTATAACTATATGATTTTTGATTTGGACTGTCTTGATGAGCCAAGATTGAATTCTTTCTGATATTTTTAAAAATTTGAAAGTAATATATAAGGAAATTAAGGACTAAATGCTATAAAAAATTGACCTTTAAATGAATATTTTCTCATAGTTTTTTTGGGTCAGCTATGCTGTGATTAAAGTTGCAATTAAACAGCAACTTAAGATAACTATAACACTTGCCATAGTCATGCCTTGATGCATTATTATGATCATGAAAGTTCCGATCAATTAAAGAGAGAGTAAAATTGAATTTTATTACTTACATAACAATATATTACAGGGCTTTATTAATTTTATGCATTAGTATTTTTATGCTTACTAACGCTCTGGTGATCGCACAATCTGACCTGTCGGACAATGGCCGCGATGCCACGATCTATACTATTTTCAATATTAAAATAGATCAAACCGCTACCAATGTCACCGCCGCGCGCGACGCAGCCCTTATTAATGGTCAACGCCTAGCATTGGAAAGGTTATTTCGCCGGATTATTTTAATATCTGATCGACCAAAACTACCAGAATTCTCAAATAATCAAATTATGGAGTTGATTAGTGGTTATGAAATAAATGATGAAAGGCGCTCTGGCGTACGTTATATCGCATCACTTATAGTGCATTTTAACCGTAGCAAAATTCACGAAATTTTAAGCGAATATCAAATTCCCTATGCTGAAACCCTCGGTATAGCCGTCAGTATTTTGCCTGTGTTTGAAGACGGGGCAACTTTAACTTTATGGGAAAAAGCTAATCATTGGCGCCTTGCATGGAAAGACTATGATGTAAGCAACAATCTTGTCCCCATCAACACCCCTGAGCCGACACTGAAAAACCGCATGTATATCAACGCCTTACAAGCAAAATCAGATAATCAGACAAATATACAGACTTTCATTGAACAAAATAAATTGAATGAATTAATCATTGCGACAGCCACCATTAAAAAAGATATGGTCAATAACCAAGCGCTGTTGACTATTAATTTAAAAAGAAACACGCAGATAGAGACTGATACAAACAGCCAAACAGATATTACCGTATCCGCGCCCCTTTATGATGAAATTGGTGATTTGAATTTGAACACTCTTTACCTTAAAGGCATTGATGCCTCTACGGATTGGATTGATGATTTATGGAAATCCAAAGTTCTCGTCAATTACGGCGTTGCCTCAAAAATACGGGCTAGTGGCACCTTGAATGATCTAAATGATTGGTTAATCATGGAAAAACAACTCAAAAAGGTTAATTTGGTAAGAAATGTAAATTTACTCGCCATCACCATTAACACTGTTAATCTTGAAATTGAATTCGCGGGTGATTCCGAACAACTGGCCTTGTCATTGGCACAACAGGGCCTTAAACTTAATCAAGATAAAGATCAAAATTGGTTGTTAACAATCAATGAGTACGCTGCAAGCCAAGGACTTAATCGCCAAGGAATAGATCAATGACCAATGCAGATGATCCCAAGCAGCTTTTGCTTGAGCTTCCCATCAACGAGACATTTGCCCTAGAAGATTTCATGGTCGCCGCCTCTAATGAGGAGGCTGTTAAGTGGATTGATGCCTGGCCAAATTGGGGCCAAGATAATAATCCTTTCCATTGTTTGATTATTTATGGGCCAGCAGGTTGTGGCAAAACCCATCTTTGTCATGTCTGGCAAAAAATAGCCAATGCTCAAATTCTGAAGATGGATCAACTGTCACCAACAATGATTAATGATCAAAATTTTGTCTTTATCATAGAAGATGTGGATCTCCATATTTGTGATGATACTGTCTTAGAAGGCTTGCTTCATCTTTATAACTGGACCAAGGAACAAGGAGGATATCTTCTGCTTACGGCTAAAGATCATCCCAAAAACTGGAAAATTGATTTGGCCGACTTATCATCGCGCCTGTTGGCCTCCCACAGTGTTAAGATTAAATCACCCGATGATAATTTATTACAAGCGATCATTATTAAGCAATTTTCTGATCGCCAAATAACCTTGCCCACTGAAGTCCTTAATTACTTAATGCCGCGCCTCGAAAGATCATTTGATGCCATAACAAAGATGGTGCATGATGTTGATCAACTATCATGGGCAGAAAAAAAGAAAATCACGATCCCCACAGTCAAACAGGTATTAGATCATAATCAATAAAGAGGAGGCTAAATAAAATGAATGAAGGCAAAATATTTAAAGCGTTCGAAAAATTGATTAACCGTGAATTATCGTGGCTTGCCTTTAATATGCGCGTTGTTGAACAAGCGGCTAATGAAAGCTATCCATTGCTTGAACGTTTGCGCTTTTTATCTATATCTGGCAGTAATCTTGATGAATTTTATATGGTTCGGGTCGCGGGTCTTCGCGGCCTTATGTCAAGGGATAAGATTATTGTCAGTGATGATGGCTTAACGACCAAACAACAACTGCAAAAAATATACAATTATACAGACCTGCTTATTAATAAGCAGCAAATTATATATAAGCATCTTATTAAAGAACTTAGAGCCGTAAAATTAAACCTTATTCAAGCGACTGATTTAGATAAAAGAGAAATAAAATGGCTTAAGAACTATTTTCTCCAAGAGATTTTCCCTATTTTAACACCCCTTGCCATTGACCAAGCTCATCCTTTTCCTTTCATCACCAATTTAAGCTTCTCATTGGTTGTTGATTTAAAAAGAAACAAAGACAGCCATTCGCTACTCGCTATTATACCAATCCCGACCCAAACAAGTCGTTTTATCCGCTTGCCTGATTTCAATGACGAAATCCGATTCATATCACTAGAAAACATGCTCAAACTTTTCATTGGCCTTATATTTCCCAATTATAATCTTTTAGGTGAGGGAGTATTTCGCATCATTCGTGATAGCGAACTAGAAGTCGAAGAAAAAGCAGAAGATTTAGTACTGGTTTTTCAAAGCGCCTTAAAAAGACGCAGAAGAGGCAATGTGGTACGCCTAGAGGTCAATAAAAGCATGCCTAACAATTTAAGGGACATCATTAAAAAAGAACTCAATGTCCTTGATGAAGAAATTATAAATATAGATGGCCTGATAGGAACCAGCCAGTTAAATGATCTTATTGTCGAAGAAAGAGAAGACCTTATATTTAAACCATTTAACCCAAGGTTCCCAGAACGGGTTAATGAATTTAATGGTGATATTTTTGCCGCCATCAAACAAAAAGACTTTGTCGTTCATCATCCCTTTGAAAGTTTTGACGTGGTTGTAAGCTTCCTAGAACAAGCAGCCCTTGATGATGATGTGATTGCCATTAAACAAACATTATACCGCACCAGTGACAATAGCCCGATCGTTCTTGCCCTTATTAAGGCCGCCGAAGCGGGAAAGTCGGTTACCGCCCTCATTGAACTTAAAGCCAGATTTGACGAAGCACGCAACATTAAATGGGCTCAGGACATGGAACGGGCAGGGGTTCAAGTCGTGTTTGGATTTTTAGAACTCAAAACCCATGCTAAAATTTCTGTGGTGATCCGCCGTGAAAACAAAAAATTAAAATCTTATGTTCATTTTGGTACTGGCAATTATCATCCTCTGACCGCTAAAGTTTATACGGATTTATCCTATTTTACCGATGATGAGGATCTTGGTCGTGATGCGATCCATATTTTTAATTATTTAACAGGAAACACCCGACCAGAGGCCTTAAAAAAAGTAAAAATTTCACCCATTAACATCCGTGCGACTTTAATGGATCATATAGATCGGGAAATTAAATTTGCTAAAAATGGCAAACCAGCCAATATCTGGATTAAATTAAATGCGCTGGTTGATGAACCCATTATTAATAAGCTCTATGAGGCCTCAAATGCTGGCGTTTCCATTGATATGGTGATCCGGGGTATTTGCTGCCTGCGACCAGGAATTCCCGGACTTTCAGAAAACATTAGAGTTAAAAGCATCGTTGGGCGGTTTTTAGAACATGCAAGGATAATTTGTTTTGGCAATGGTCATAAATTACCCTCGAAAAAAGCTAAAATTTTTATTTCATCGGCCGATTGGATGCCGCGAAATTTTGATCGCCGAGTTGAAGTAATGATTCCCATAGAAAATTCTACCGTTCATTCGCAAATACTTAATCAAATAATGGTTGCCAATATCAAAGACACAGCACAAAGCTGGACTTTAGATGAAAATAATTTGTATAAAAAGGTTGAAGCGGGTAATAATCCCTTTTCCGCGCATGAATATTTTATGACCAACCCAAGCCTTTCGGGCGTTGGTCAAGCCATTAAGAACGACGAAGAATAATAACAATAGGAATTAACATTGGCAAAATTTGCTGTCATTGATATTGGGTCAAACACCGTTCGTCTTGTCGTCTATGAAAATCGTGAACGCGCCCCTTATGTTATATTCAATGAAAAGGTCTTTTGTGGCCTTGGTCGCGGCGTTGCCGTTACTGGATCAATGCCCAATGGCTCCATGGACCGCGCCGTTACAACATTAAAACGCTTTTCAATATTATTGAAAAAAATGGACATTTTTGACCCAAGCGTGGTCGCCACCTCGGCGGTCAGGGACGCTCAAAACAGCCCCATATTCATTGCTCGCGTGCTCGCAGAAACAGAACTTAGCATTGAAGTGCTTGATGGCAAACAAGAAGCGTATCTTTCTGCCTGCGGTGTCATATGCGCCGTACCACACGCTACGGGTATCATCGCTGACCTTGGCGGCGGTAGTTTAGAACTGGCGGTGGTTGATAATAAAAATGTATCTCACGAAACCACATTGGCGATTGGCCCCCTACAATTGCAAGATAAAAAGGGCAAAAAGCTTGAAAATGCCAATGAGCTTATTGATGACGCTTTAACAAGTGTCCCTTGGACCAATGATTTTAAGGATCGAAAATTTTATGCCGTCGGTGGGGCATGGCGGACCTTAGCGCG
>CALDNY010000076.1 GCA_937914685.1 uncultured Kordiimonadaceae bacterium | reverse complement strand
GGCCTTTTTCAATTCGATTTAAACTTAAATCATTCTTCTTCATCATCAAGTTTTAAAGGGACATGGAAATAAGTACCGCGACGATAAAGCGAAAGCAGAATTACTTTGCGTCCAGCTTTTTTCAAGCTTGCAATTTGCTCTTTAACATCATCGACGGAAGAAACTTCTTTTTGAGTAACTTCAACGATAACATCACCACGCCTTATTTGACGCAATTCTTCAACGCCTAGGTCGTAATCCACGGCAGTAATAAGAACGCCATGAATTTCTTCACCAATTTCAAGGTCGGTGCGAGCTTGGTCATCTAATTCATTCAATGTAAGCCCAAGAACGGTTTCAGCATTTTCAGCAGAACCACCCTGACCATCATCGCCGTCTTGTGGCTGGCTTTCATCTAGCTCTTCAATGGTGATTTTTAAGGATAATTTCTCACCTTTTCTAAGCACAACCATTTTTACAGTTTTACCGATCACCGTATTTGCAACAACCGTAGGCAATTCACGTTGTGTTTCGATTTTCTGACCATCAAATTCAATGATAATATCACCAAATTTAACATCCGCCCGACTAGCAGGGCTGTCATCTTCAACACTATTGACCATAGCGCCTATAGCTTCGTCCATGCCAAGGCTTTCAGCAATTTCATCTGTTACCGTACTAATGCGAACACCGATGCGTCCTCGTTTTGTATGGCCAAATTCACGAAGTTGCGAAATGACTTTTGCTGCTTGGGTTGAAGGGATCGCAAAACCAATCCCAATATTACCACCGCTTTGAGAATAAATAGCCGTGTTAATACCGATCACTTCACCGTCCATATTAAACATGGGGCCACCGCTGTTACCACGGTTAATGGAAGCATCCGTCTGAATATATTGATCATAAGGACCAGAATGAATATCACGGTTACGCGTAGAAATAATTCCTGCCGTAACAGTACCGCCAAGGTCAAATGGATTGCCAATCGCCAACACCCAGTCACCAACTCGTGATTTTGTGTCGTCACCAAAATTCACAAATGGCAAATCTTTATCTGTTTCAACTTTGAGAACCGCAAGGTCAACTTTGTCATCTTTACCGATTACTGTGGCTTTAAGTTCGGTGCCATCATGAAGTTTAATAGACACTTCATCCGCATCTTTAATCACATGGTTGTTGGTAATAATGATCCCGCTGGCATCAATGATAAAACCACTACCCAAAGACCGTCTTTGTTGAACGTGAGGACGGCTTGAGCCGCCACGGCCTTCTTCCTGAGCTCCAGGCGGCATAAACCTTCTGAACAAATCTTCAAATTCTGTACTGCGTGGGCTTCTATTTGGATCTACTTTAATATTTTGCGTTGTGTAAACATTTACAACAGCCGGTAATAGTTTTTCTGAAAGGTCAGCAAAACTTTCCGGTGCACCTCTAGCAATACTTAACGACGGCGTTACAATCAAACAAACCATAAAGATAAAGACGCCTGATATTTTTTTACTAATATTCATCATTTTCATTCCTGATAGATTTATATATTAAAATTTACAATAATTATTACTTACGTTGGTTTCTTAACGTTATTCTATCTTCAATTATGACCAAATTACGGTAATTATAGATAAAACTCACATAAATTGTTATTTAATAACATAAATTATGACAACCCCGATAAAAAGGGCGCAGAGCCCCATTATTCTTATGGTATTTTCACTTTGTTCGATCGCAGTTTTCATCATATTTTTCATAGAATTTGTAAAGAGGGCATATAATAAGCCCTCAATCA
>CALDNY010000075.1 GCA_937914685.1 uncultured Kordiimonadaceae bacterium | reverse complement strand
ACCATGGGTAAGGAAAAGTTTGTACGTAATAAGCCGCATGTTAACATTGGTACGATTGGCCATGTTGACCACGGCAAGACGACGCTGACTGCTGCGATTACGAAATATTTTGGCGATTTTATGTCGTATGATTCTATTGATGCTGCTCCTGAGGAGAAAGCACGTGGTATTACGATTTCTACTGCGCATGTTGAATATGAAACAGAAGCCCGTCACTACGCGCATGTTGATTGCCCTGGTCACGCTGATTATGTGAAGAACATGATTACTGGTGCGGCTCAGATGGATGGCGCTATTCTTGTTGTTAACGCAGCGGATGGCCCTATGCCACAAACACGGGAACATATTTTGTTGGGTCGTCAAGTTGGCATTCCATATATGGTTGTTTTTATGAACAAGGTTGATCAAGTTGATGATGACGAACTGTTAGAGCTTGTGGAGATGGAAATTAGGGAGCTGTTATCTTCTTATGATTACCCTGGTGATGATATTCCGATTATTTCGGGTTCTGCTCTTGCTGCGATGGAAGGTAGAGACCCGGCTATTGGTGAAGAGAAGATAAAAGAGTTAATGGCTGCTGTTGATACGTATATTCCAACACCAACCCGTGCGATTGATAAGCCATTCCTTATGCCGATCGAGGATGTGTTTTCAATTTCAGGACGTGGTACTGTTGTTACTGGGCGTATTGAGCGTGGAGTAGTAAATGTTGGGGATTCCATAGAGATTGTGGGTATTCGTGATACTACGACAACAACGTGTACTGGTGTTGAGATGTTTAGAAAGCTTCTAGACTCAGGTCAGGCTGGAGATAATGTTGGTGCGCTACTTCGTGGTGTTGACCGCGAAGGTGTTGAGCGAGGTCAGATTCTTTGCAAGCCTGGTTCAGTTAAGCCCCACAAAAAATTTGAAGCTGAGGCATATATCTTAACTAAAGATGAAGGCGGTCGACATACGCCTTTCTTTGCAAACTACCGTCCACAATTTTACTTCCGTACAACGGATGTAACAGGGACTGTTGAACTTGCAGCCGGTACGGAAATGGTTATGCCGGGCGATAATGTATCGTTTAAAGTAGAGTTACTTGCTCCAATTGCAATGGAAACTGGCTTGCGGTTTGCTATCCGAGAAGGTGGAAGAACAGTAGGCGCTGGTGTCGTTTCAAGCATCATCGAATAAAACTAATAATTAAGGGTCTAAGGCGTACTTCTCTATAGTGCCGCTTTT
>CALDNY010000074.1 GCA_937914685.1 uncultured Kordiimonadaceae bacterium | reverse complement strand
TAGTCTAATATAGAATTAGAAGGAGTGTTTGATATGACTTATAGAAAGAGAATAAAATACAGCTCTGAGCAGAAGAAATATATGGATTTGATTAAGGATAATCTTCCCTAAGCCATTTGATTAGTGTTCTCGTCATAAAAACACTGGCGACAGCGATAGGTAATCCTGCTAGCAGAACTGCGGACTGGACTACTTTTAAGCCACCAATATACATGAGGATGATTGGAAGAATACCTAATGCAACGGCCCAGAAAATGCGGTGCCATTTTGCGGGATTTTCACCTGCTTGAAGTTCTTTTGTCGCAGCGGAAGCAAGAGCATAACTTGCACTATCATACGTAGTAGCAACAAAAATAATGGTCACGAGCGTGAATACAATGAGAGCCAGTTCACCGAGAGGCAGATGACTGATAATCACACTGATGGCATTAAAAACATCAGCATTAATCATTTCTGCGACGGGAAGAGCACCTGTTAGTTCTAAATTCAAAGCGTAATTGCCAAGAATAATATAAAAAGCCCAAGAACCAAGACTTCCGTATGCGCACATTGAGAGAATGATTTGACGAATGGTGCGGCCTTTTGAAATGCGGGTAACAAAAATACCTACATATGGGGCAAAGGCGAGCCACCAAGCCCAGTAAAATATAGTCCAATTCTGCACAAATCCTGTATTGTCAGCGGCGTCTGTCCAGGTAATCATCTCGATCATGTTTGAGAGCATAAAACCAATACTTTCAGTTCCCATCATTAAGATGAAGGTCGTCGGTCCAGCAACGAGAACAAAGATAAGAAAAATTATTGAAAGGTAAAGATTTGTATCTGCTAGTTTCTTAATGCCTTTTTCAAGGCCCATATAGACCGATACTCCAAAAATGGTAATACAGATGCATATAACAAACAGATCAAGGTTAGAACCACGTTCCAGACCAGTAAGCTGCGATATTCCCGCCGAGATCATGGGGGCTGTGAGCGATAAAGAGGTGCCAGCTCCACCAATAAGACCAATCATGAAGGATAAATCAATAAATTTAGCCCAAATAGATGTGGAAGATTTTTCACCAAGAATTGCCGCACTAAACCGTAAATATGGAATTTTTTTGACATAAAAAGAATAACTTAAGGCAATTGTTGGTAAGGCGTAAATACACCAAGCGGCAAGCCCCCAATGAAAAAGGCCATAGCTGGTGGCCCATTTTAAAGCCTCGATTGATTTTGGCTCTGCACCAAACGGAGGAGCGGTATAATATGCGGCCCATTCAATTCCAGCCCAATAAAGAAGAGCACCACCCACCCCCGCGGAAAACAACATTGCAACCCAACTTAGTGTGCTAAACTCCGGATCCCCATCTCCTAATTTGACGCTGCCATATTTACTAAAAGCTAGCCATCCCATGATCCCAACACATCCAATGGTGACCCATTGATATACAAGGCCAAAATTAAACGCCACGTAGTCATAGAGGGCGATAATATTTGGCCCAATTGTTTCATTAAATATGATCAATGGTATTGAGACTAATAAAACAGTCAAAACTGCCATTGTGAAGGTCGCTTTATCTAAAGGCTTATTACGGGATTTGTTGGACAAATTTTTTTTCCTTATGATTATGCTGAATTACCTTGCTTAAATTATCAATGTTTGGCAAGTGGTATTGATACTTAGTTATGGAATAATGAAATGTTTGAAACTTCCCAATCCTTAAAAGACAAACGAGTAATCATCTCCGCAGGTGGTAACGGCATAGGAGCGGTGATGGCAAAAATGTTCTCTGCTGCAGGAGCAAAAGTAGCAATATTTGACCTGGATGACAGTAATTTTGAGAACATGTTGAAAAAAGGTCATGTTGCATTTGCGGCCAAAGCAGACGCTTCAAGTTTTGATCAAACCGAAACATTTTTTAAAAATGCAGTCGACTATATTGACGGTGTTGATGTTTTGATCAATAACGCTGGTATTGCTGGACCCAATGCCCTTCTCGAGAATATTATTCCAGATGAATGGGATAAAACAATAACTGTCGATTTGAACAGTGCTTTCTATTGCTCAAAATTGGCCATTCCGTATATCAAAAAGAATAATGATGGTGGCAGTATTATAAACATTGCCTCAAGTGCATCATTCTTTGGCTTTCCACTGCGCTCGCCGTACACCGCAGCAAAATGGGGACTTATTGGATTAACAAAAACAATGGCGATGGAACTTGGCGATCAACAAATTCGTGTTAATGCTATTTGTCCCGGTAGTGTTGCAGGAAAGCGCATTGACACAGTTATGCAAAAAGAAGCCGAAACAAGAGGTTTAAGTTTTGAAGACGTTAAAGCAAGCTATACCAAACAAGTAAGCTTAAAAACATTTGTTGAAGCAGAAGATATTGGCAACATGGCACTTTTTTTAGCATCACCTATGGGTTCAAAAATATCAGGTCAGGTCTTGGGTGTGGACGGCCATACAGAAACGTTAACTCAATTTTGAGAGAAAAATTATGAAAGCAATTTGGTACACTGAGACGGGCGAAGCAAAAAATGTTCTAAATTACGGGGAAATGAACGCCCCGATCCCTACAATTGGTGAAGTATTAGTGCGCCTTCATGCTTCAGGCATTAATCCGTCCGATGTTAAAACCCGTGCGGGTGCGCGAGGCCCGATTGCTTTTGATAAAGTTATTCCGCATTCAGATGGTGCCGGTGTCATCGAAGCCGTTGGAGAAAATGTTGATGTAAGCCGAATTGGTGAACGGGTATGGATATGGAATGGTGCTTGGAAACGTCCTTTTGGTACCTGCGCCGAATATATTTGTGTTCCATCTTCTCAAGCCGCTCACTTGCCGGATAACGTAAGTTTTGAAGCTGGAGCGTGTCTTGGCATTCCAGCTAGTACTGCCCACTATGGCGTTTTTTCAGATGGTAGCGTTAGAGACAAAACTGTTCTTGTTACCGGCGGTGCAGGGGCCGTTGGTCATTACGCTATTCAATTTGCGAAGTTAGGAGGGGCAAAGGTTATCACCACCGTAAGTGGCCCAGAAAAAGCCGCCCATGCGAAGTCATCGGGCGCGGATGCAATTGTTAATTATCGTGAAGGCGACGTCGCAGAAGCTATAATGAAAGCAACAGGAGGCCATGGAGTAGATAGGGTCGTGGAAGTTGAATTTGGGGGTAATTTGGAGGTAACAAATAAAGTACTTCGTGCCAACGGTGTGATTGCCACATATGGCTCGATGGCAGCGATGGAGCCAACGTTGCCATTTTACCCGATGATGTTTAACGGTGTGACACTTAGAATGTATCTAGTTTATTTATTATCCGACGAGGCACGTCAAGCAACAATTGATGGTGTAAATAAAATGATTGCAAACCCTAGAATGATCCACGCAATAACTGAAATACATGATTTGTCTGATACAGCAAGAGCCCATGAAGCCGTTGAGAGTGGTGAAGTCATTGGAAATGTAGTTGTTCAAATTAAATAATTCAATTGTTCACAATAACGCCTCTAAATTTAAATGTTATTATTTGTTCAACAGAAAGCTCACATAGGAGAACTCTAGCCATGGTTTGTGCAGCAGACACTCAGAGTTGGGGTCACAAGATTTAAAAAAGAGATTATAAAGTAAATTATCCAAACGAGTATTCATGCTCATACGGATCAGTAGGCGGTAGTATCCGATATTCCGTGTAAGTGACCATTTGGGTTTATTTCCATCTTCACT
>CALDNY010000073.1 GCA_937914685.1 uncultured Kordiimonadaceae bacterium | reverse complement strand
CCATTTGCACTTCTCCAGTAGGTTATAATTTTAACAGTCTAGCATATAATTTTATTATAAAAGCTATTTTAATTTGTCATTAAAAAAGTCAATAGTTTGCGTCCATGCTTGTTTGGCCTCAACTTCCGCATAGCGTGCTTCGTTGCTATCATTATTAAAAGCATGCTGAACCCCGATCCAAACTTTTAATTTATAATCGACCCCAGCCTTATCAAGGTCAATTTTATATTGGGGGATAAAAGCCAATTGGCGACTATCTAATTCTGCATAATGCATCATCATTGGAATTTTAATTTTAGGGACGTCTTCTGCAGCAGGGCGCCCTCCATAATAAACCACCGCCGCGTCAAGCTCTGGTGAGCCAACCGCCATCCGTCCTGACATGCTACCGCCCCAACAAAACCCAACCACCCCCACTTTTCCAGTGGAACTAGTGTGATTTTTCATATGATCAATAGCCACGAGGTAAACCTGCCGCGCCTCTTCGGCGTCTAATTGACGGATCATTTCGCGCCCTTCATCGTCATTTTTAGCGCGCCGCCCCAACAGGGAAACCGCATCAGGAGCCAGCACCATATAGCCCTCTAGCGCGACCCGACGGGCCACATCCATAATATGACCATTAAGGCCGCGATTTTCATGAATGACCACCACGCACGGTAATTTACCAACCTCGCCCTTTGGTCGCACTGAATAGGCATAAACATCTTTGCCTGCCGCTTTAAGAATAATATCTTCGCTGATCAACCGATCATCATCGGGACTTGTAACCATGGCCTCGGCATTGTTTTCTAATAGTGGCATCAGACTATTGGCCGCAACCATGCCCCCTACCATTAATGATAAATTCTTCATAAATTTACGGCGGTCACCATCGCCGTGGGTGAAATCATGATAAAGATTAATCACATCTTGGGTAATAAGTTTCTTATCAACGTTAATTTTAAAGTTTCTCATTTTTAATCCCTCTCAATATTGTTAATTACTTTATACGTTTAATCCTTATCATAACAATTGATCAAACCGACCCAATAATCAATAAAATTCTATACTTCAATCAAGATATTTATCCGTTTATGGCATCATTTATAGCGGTTGGGATCAGGTGATATAAATCAAGATGCTTAGTGCCGTCCGCTAGTCCGTCGCTCGTCACGGTCAGTTTATGAAGATCAATATAAAGGCATTTTTTTGCAGCGCACCGAGCTTTAAGCTCCTTATTAAATTCTGCTATGGCCTCTAACAATTCAGCACAGCCTTTATCGTCCTTTGAAATAAATGGCGCGGGAATGGCGCAATAATAGGGGTTTAATTGTGCCTCCATGGCCGCATCATAGCTAAAATCAAAATAACCAGCGACGGTTTGCTTGGCTATTTTCTTAATTGAATTACCCGTTTTTCTAGCGGCGACAATAATTCCTTCATCAAGACGGCAATCAATAGTACCAAAATTATAAATCACAGGTGATCCCGATTGAATTTGCGCCAAATGACGTTTTAGAGATGCTTTATATTTATTGGGTTTATTTTGTGACAAATGAAAGGCTTTTGCCCCCGCCATCCATTTTGCCGCCGCCACATATTCTGTGGCATCGACATTTATAATATGCCCAATAGGCGATAAGGAAACATTGTCTCCAATAACCCATATTTTACTGGCATCTGTTTTTTTCGGGCGTTTATTCTTTTTATTAAATTTGATCAATTCTTTTAAATAGATTTTATAAGCACTACAAAATTGCAGTTTTTTGGGATCCTTTATGGACGCTAGCAAATCATTGCTTAATTCTTTTAATAAAGCCGCCGTCTGATCTTCATTACCAATGATATAATTCAAAATTGCAAGGTTGATGATGCAAACTGGTCCATTGGGTAATATCAAACGCGCCTGTTCAAAACAGGTAATGGCTTTATCATAATCACTATTTTCCGCTTGAACATTGCCAAGGTTAAAATATATTTCTAACCCGCTAGGATTATACCGAGTAGCATTTTCTAGATTTTTAATAGCCCCACTAAAATCACCTTGTTCACGAAGGGCATTACCAAGGTTATTGTAAGTAGCCGCATTTGGCGAAACCATAATTGCTTTTTCGAAACTAGAAATCGCCGCCTCTGCTTCACCAGTAGCTTGCAATATATTGCCCAAATTATTATAGGCATCAACATAGTCAGGAGACAATTCAATAGCCCGCTCATAATATTCGATCGCCTCATCATTATCACCAAGTTTATTAAGGCAGGTCGCCATATCATTATAAGCAATGGCATAATTTGGTTTTAAAGAAATCACTTTCTTATAATAATCAATGGCCTTTTCATTGTCGCCCATTTCTCTATAGGTGCTGGCAAAATTCATATAAATTTGAATATTATTAGCACTTAGATCATTCATCACGCCGTAACATTTAAGAGCATCATCAAATTGCCCTAATGAACGATATAGATTACCCAGATTATTATAGGCTCCTAGATGCCCTTTATCTAATTTAATGGCTGCTACAAAAGAGGTTATTGCTTTTGCGCTCTGCTGAAGAGCCTTATAGGAATTTCCAAGATTAAAGTGCGCGTTTGTATCAAAGGTATTTAACGTTACGGCTTTGTTTAAATAGGAAAGAGATTCTTGGAACTTTCCTTGCATCGCCAACGCTACGCCGATTAAACTGTTCAATACGGCAACATCGGCAAAATGGTCCAATTTAATTTTTGCCCTCACCTCTACTTCACGAAATTGTTTCTCATTGAATAGTTTTTGCAGTTCATTAATATCTGTCTGAAACAAGCTGCCTGGATTAAGGGCATGAATTTGTTCGATCGCCTCTTTATGATCAGGATATTTCGCCAAGACGGCATTGAAATATTTTTCTGCCTGTTCTTTATTACCTTTACTAGCCGCCGCTTGACCTAATTTTAACGCATCTTCTGCGGATATAGACTTATTCTCACTCATTGAAGCTCACTTTATCTTTAAAGAAATTTAAAAATTATATATAGCGCGTGGGCCATAAAATGCAACTGTTACAATTAATTAATATCTTAAGTATTAATTAACATAATTGTAATCAAATTAAGTTACATATGGTGATAGATAAGGTATTTTTGATATGTATATAAAACCAATATCCTCAAATAACAAAGACAAGAGAACCATAAAACAGGAGATCGAAGGGATTTATCAAGCAGGTCCTTTACCTGAGCCAATATGTAAGTCTAGTTGTTCTGATTATAATGCGGCCCAAGGCTGCAATCGCCACTGTATATCTGCCCCAGAAATGCTCTCAAGCGAAGATGAAACATATCCTCTTGAAAAATTAGTGGCCCCCCTTGTCTTTGAAATAAAAAAATTAGGCGTCTTTCATCCATGCTGGTCCTGTGAAGGCCATAATGATACAGAAGGCAAATTGTGGAAAATTCCCCGGGTTTGGTTTTATTCGGATAGCGTTGTTCATGTGCGCGCCTTGGTCATTGCCATTGATCAAATAAATAATATTCATCATCTTTCCACACGTTGGTCGATAGTAGTAACTTATTCTGACCCGTCAAATCCTAACACCACTTTTAGCTTAGAACCTCAACTCTCTAATGCAGATTTAAACATAGAACTATTGCAATCAGACATGAAAACTATATATACAAATATAGAAGTTGAATTTAGAAAAGCCTGTGGGATATTACAAAAAAATGATCATTAAGCCTGAAGATTGCATAGGAAGAGACGCAATTTTTCAGCTTATTGAAAACCCTTCACGAACCATCAGATCCACTATTGCAGGTAAATCATTTTCTTATCATATTGTAATCCCTGATATTGCCAAAGAAATTGCTCAGGAATTTTCAGAA
>CALDNY010000072.1 GCA_937914685.1 uncultured Kordiimonadaceae bacterium | reverse complement strand
CATCCTCAATGATATGACCTTTGCGCGCCGATTGACAGCGCCCACCCACAAAACTACGCGCTTCTAATATTTTGCAATCATAGCCTTTTTTACGCATTTCAATGGCTGTGACCATGCCCGATAAACCGGCTCCTAAAATGATAAGTTTTTTACCTTTGCCCGAAGTCGCCATTTTGGGCGGCTCTGTCATGGTTGAGGCGTGAACCATATTTAGTCCCTGCATGGCAGTATACATTGCTGCCGAACCGCCGATCATACCGACAGATTGCAAAAATCTTCTTTTTGTCATATCATTATCATTTTGATCAATCATTTTTTGTGCCTTTAACAGTAAGTCTATTATTCATTTGAAAATTGATAGCATATAAATGCTATACTATTACAAGATAAAAAATGAACAAGTAAAAAAAGGGAGGAAAGTATAATGAAAAGACGTGATTTTATGATCGGGGCGGCGGCTTTACCGCTCGCCACAGCATTTGCAAATGTTTCTTTTGGCGAAGCTGTGGGCAAGCCTTGGAACGGTAAAAGTTTAATCATTGACGCTATGGGCGAGCTTCGTGATGTTTATGAGGACAGCCTTATAGAAGAAATATTGGCCGCTGGCACTCGTAGCATGACTGTGACTTTGGTTGATCCTAAGGTTCAAGGGCAAGAGGCCTTTGATAAAAATATTGAGGGACTTCTTTATTATAATAAATTTCTTGATAGCAAATCAAAATATTATCTACGCACCACCAAAGTTTCAGATATTGATCTTGCGCGAAAGCAAAATAAAATTGCTGTGTTTTATTTGACGCAAAATTCGACCCATTTTAAAAGAGATCTCAATAATGTTGATATTTTTTATGATATGGGACTGCGCTCGTCGCAAATCACTTATAATTATCAAAATTGGGCCGGGTCTGGTTGCAAAGAAATAAATGGCTCAGGCTTGACCTCTTTTGGTCATGAGCTTGTGGAAAAAATGAATGATATTGGTATGATTATTGATCTTTCTCATTCAAACGAAACAACAATTTCCGATACCATTGCCGCCTCAAAAATGCCAGTTCATATTTCTCACACTTGTTGTAAAGACCTTTTTGATCATGAGCGTAATGTGCCCGATACCATCTTGCGCGCGCTTGCGGATAAGGGGGGGCTGGTTGGCCTCACTCAAATGCGGACTTTTATGACCCATGATCAAAATGTGCAAAAATATTATGATCATATTACTCACGCCATCAATGTATGCGGTATTGATCATGTCTGTATTGGCTCAGACCGCGATCATCGGCGTTTGACCATGACAAAAGAATACCTAGCAGAGCTTCAAGCCGAGGAGGGCGCACAATTTCATGCAGACGATTGGCCGCTTTACTTTGAAGATTTAAATGGCCCACGCCGTATGGAAGTGATCTGGGACGGCCTAAAAGCCCGTGGTTTATCAGAAGGCCAATTGGAAAAAGTCATGGGCCAAAATGTCTATGATTTTTATAAGCTGATCATTGGCTAAAGAAGGTGTCATATTTTTGTTGGTGGCACACCGTTGTACAAAGTGTGAATTTATGATATTAATTTTGATAATAATATAAAAAATCAACAAAACTAAAACTTAAATATAGGGGAATACTAATGGGAAAAATTTTAATTTTAATTTATGGCGTAGCCAGCTACGTTTTGTTTTTTGTAACATTTTTATATCTAATTGCCTTTGTTGGTAATTTTGACATGTTACCTTACGTTACCAAAACCATTGATAGCGCAGAAGTAGGCGCAATGGGGCCATCGCTATTAATGAATGTGGCGTTAATTGCGTTATTTGCAGTTACCCATACGATTATGGCGCGGCCATGGTTTAAGGAAAAATGGACTAAAATCATACCAAAGGCGGCGGAACGCAGTACTTATGTACTGGTTTCAAGTCTTTGTCTTATTGCTTTATATGTTTATTGGATGCCAATGACGGATATAGTATGGCAAACCGCGGATAGCACATGGATTATGGTGCTTTGGAGTGGACTTTTAGCGGGTTTTGGGATTGTTTTAATATCAACATTCTTGATCAATCATTTTGAACTTTTTGGTCTTGCCCAGATTTATGAAAATTTTGCCGGCTCTAGCAAATCACATTTTAAATTTTGCCAACCGTTATTTTATAAATTGGTGCGCCATCCACTTTATCTTGGTTTTGTCATCGCATTTTGGTCAACGCCAACCATGACAGTGGGACATTTATTATTTGCTGCCTTTATGACGACGCAGATTTTAATATCGATCCCTTATGAAAAAAAGGATTTGGAAGATAGTTTGGGTGAGTCTTATAAAGATTATGTCAAAAAAAGGCCAATGCTGATCCCGTTCTTAAAATTCTAATTCTAAAAGGCGTTCTTTTAGGGACGCCTTTTTTAAGAACGCGGGTTATTGCCATAAGCTTTCTCTAAGGCATCGATAAAATGCTTTAGAGCGGGGCTGATCCATTTATCTTTGTGGGTTATCAGTTGCAACTTTATCTGGTCGTTGAATTTCTCTGAAACGTGAATTTGTTTGAATTTTCCGTCAAGCATGTCTTGTGTGACGGCGATTTTGGGCAAGAATGATATGCCCATGTTGCTAATCACGCATTGCTTGATGGCCTCGGTATTATCAAACCACATGACCGGTTCTAATTTATGGCCTTGTTCAAGAAATTTTTTTGCTAGGATAGCACGGTAGCCACAGCTTGGTTCGGTTGTGATAAAATTTTCAAATTTCAAATCATTCAATGAAACCACGGTTTGGGCTAAGGGATGATCATTATTACAAATAAAGATGATCTGTTCTGATCGAAGAGGGATAATGTTTAAATCCTTATCTTCAAAAGTTTCTTCCATAAGAATTGCCGCATCAATCGAACCGCGTTTTAATTCAGATAACGCTCGTTTGCTGCCAAGATGGGCGCGTAGTTTGAAATTTACCTTGTCATGTTGGGCCCGATAAGTGGTGAGTAGGTGCGGTAGATGATGAACGCATATTGTATTGGGGGCATAAATATTTAAATTGCCACTAATTTGATCTTGTTTTTTTAGGCTTGTGATGAATTGGTCTTCGATTGTCATAAACTGCCTAGCATATTCAAGGACGCTGCGGCCTTGTTCTGTTAAAACCACTTTTTTGCCCAAACGATCGAACAATGTCAGGCGCAATTCATTTTCCAATGATCTAATTTGTGCTGAGACGGTTGATTGAGCAAAATTCAATTGGTCGGCAGTTTTAGAAAAATTCAAAGTTTTTGCCAGATGCCGAAAAGTATTAAGTTGTTTTGTATCCATGATAAAATCTTACTATCGAAATATGCGATCATTGCGATCTATTTAATTCATTTTACTCGATTAGATAATATTTATAATGTGCAGTCAAGACAAAATAATATATCAAAGGAATTTAAAATGATGAGTATAGCAACAATGGCAAAAGTATCGATAATGGTAGTCAATGCGTTTACGTATAATGGTCAAGGTGGCAATCCTGCCGGTGTAGTGCTTGATGCGGATCAATATAGCCACGAACAGAAACAAGAAATTGCCAGATTAGCGGGCTTTGCGGAAACCGCCTTTGTATCGCGGTCAGAAGTGGCGGATCGAAAATTGGAATTTTTTACCCCTAATAAGCAAATAGCCCATTGTGGCCACGCGACGGTGGCGACTTTTTCTTATCTGGCCCAAAAGGGTGAGATTACAAAGCGTAATGCCACAAAGGAAACCATTGACGGCAATCGCGCCATTATTATTGAAGACGGTAAGGCCTATATGGAACAAATTCCGCAATTTTATAAAAAGCTATCCGATGAAACTGTTTTAGAGATTATGACATCACTATCGTTAACACTTGATGATTTAAAACCGGGATTTCGGCCAATGCTCTCCAATACGGGTGTTTCTTTTGTGGTTATTCCCTTAAAAAACAATCAAGTCTTAAAATCCATTCAAACAAACCTTGATCAAATCAATCAAATCAGCGAACAATTAGATATCATTGGTTTTTATGGCTTTACTACGGATCCTGTGGATCAGAACCATGATATTGCCACGCGTATGTTTGCGCCGCGTTACGCCATCGCGGAGGAATCAGCGACGGGCATGGCCGCTGGGACATTGTCCGCTTATTTATTTGATTATATGGGTTTTAAGAAAGAACAAATTATCATTGAGCAAGGCTATTTTATGGAAACTCCCTCTAAAAGTGAAATTATCGTAAAGCTGAATATTGTGGACGGCAAACTGAATAAAATCATGGCCGGGGGGTCAGCAAATGTGGGAACTGTGAAGACGGTTCATTTGAAATAGCGCAAATATTGACCGATATAGAGTTTGGTATTTTTCATTGCGATATAAAAATATTTTTCTATTTATTGTTAAAAAATATAGACTTACAGCGTTTTCTTGAGTTTTTACCTTGATTGTTATTATGGTTAACGGCTATAGTGAGCCGCGTAATAATAATTTAGGGTATATTGATGAATTTAATTAATTTAAGGGCTAGAAACTCAAAGGCTCAAAACTTAAAACCGGTGTTGTTAATAATAACGTGCCTTTGGCTTAGTGGCTGTAGCACTGTTGATGGATTTTTGAGTGGGGGCTTAAATGATCCTGCTAACGTTAAGGCCGCTGAAGAAGCAAAAATGACAGATCAAGAAGTCATCAGCGAACCCGTTATGGATGAGACCAAGCAAGCCATTGATCAACAGGATATGCGCCTTGAAAGAGTGGAAGGTGCGTTAAGTCAATTGGCTTTACAGCAAAGATCAATCGTCGCAGAACTAGAGATAGTCAAGACTGAAAAAGCAGAGAAAGAAGCACAATTATTAGAGCAAACGGCAAAAATCGCCGCAATGGAAAATGCCGCTGACGACCCGCTTAATAATGATCTTGGCGCTGATGGCTTAGGGCTTCATCTTACATCCTATCTCTCTCAAGAAAGTATAGAGGCCGGACGGCTTGAGATTAAAGCTAATTTGCCCCAAGATTTGCAGAATAAGCAAATGAGAATTACCAAAGCGACCATTAAAGGCAACCAATATCATCGGCTTCTTGTTGGGCCATTTGATAATTATTCAGATGCTGAAATGGCTTGTGCTGAAATCCAAAGACGTTATAATTATTGCAATATTGTCCCCTTTAAGGGTGAGTTATTGAAGTGAGTGTTTCTCGACTTTCTATTAAAAAATATGCACGGGCGTGTTTGATATTTTTCATATTAAGCCCAAGCTTTGTTTATGGCGAAGATAATAATAGCTGTAGCGCGCAAAATTTAACAAATTTAATGCAAAATAATCTGTCGTTATTGAACCAGAAAAAACTTGATATTACCTTTGGTCGAGCGATGGGGAAGGCTGATATATCTGCTTATTATAAGGATGATGATTTAAAACTGATCAAGGCGCGCTTTAAAGGCAAAGGCGGCATGGCGGATATGAATTATTATTTTCTCGATCAGCAGAATTATCTTATGGAATATCATATTGTGCAAAATTCAAATTATTACGGCCAAAATGACAGTGTCGTGCTTACGGACGAAAAATCATATTATCATGTCTGTGATCAAAAATTACTGAGCCCTGCATTCGGCGGTATCATTAATGACGAGCTTTATAATAATATGAAATTGGTTTTAGATTTAATCCTTACCGAGAGCACGGGACAATAAATTTAGGACTGCTTTAACATGAGAAAATTTGAATTGCCCGGAAGATCACCAGTCATTACCACACACGCCATGGCCGCTACTTCCCATTATTTAGCCACAGAGACGGCGATTGCCATTTTAAAGCAGGGCGGTAATGCCATGGATGCTGCCGTTGCCGCCTGCGCGGTTCAATGTGTGGTCGAGCCACAATCAACGGGGATTGGTGGTGATTGTTTTTGTATGTATTCCCCTAAAGGCTCGGATCAATATATTGCCTATAATGGTTCGGGACGCGCCCCTGCGGCGGCAAATGCCCAATGGTTTGCTGATAACGCCATCACGGAAATTGGTTTGCAAAGCCCTCATTCAGTGACCATTCCAGGGGCGGTTGATGCGTGGTGTCAACTTATTGAAGATCACGGCAGGCTTGATATCAGTGAAATATTAAAGCCGGCGATTGATTATGCCACCAATGGCTATCCCATTGCTTCGCGGGTTAGTTTTGATTTTGCCCAAAATGCTGAAAAATTGAAAAACTGCCCCAATGCGGAAAAGGTGTTTTTAAAAAATGGCAGGCCCATCGCAGTAGGTGAAATTCATAAACAGCCATTATTGGCAAAAAGTTTAAAAACCATCGCAGATTTGGGCAGGGACGGATTTTATAAAGGCGCGATTGCACAGGATATTGTTGATTATCTGCAAAGTCTAGGCGGTGTTCAGACATTGGAGGATTTCGCCGCGGCCAAGGGCAATTATGTGGAGCCTATATCAACAAAATATAAAGGATATGACGTCTATCAATGTCCGCCAAATGGGCAGGGCATTATCGCTTTGATGTTGTTAAAATTAATGGAAAAATTTGAAAAATCTGGCGATACTCCCGTTAATTTGCAACGCATTCATCAGGAAATAGAGGCCGGCAGGTTAACCTATCACCAGCGTGATGCTTATCTTGGTGATCCTGATCAAAGTCCCATTCCCGCCCAAGAAATGCTTAGTGATGATAATATTGACCGTCTTTATAAGATGATCCGTTCTGATCGTGTTATGGGGGAAATGCCTGATTTTAATCTTCGTCAACATCAAGATACCGTCTATATCACTATCGTCGATGAAGATCGAAATTGTTGTAGTTTTATCAATACGTTATTTCACAATTTTGGCAGTGGCCTCATGGCGCCAAAATCGGGGGTTATGTTGCATAATCGCGGCGCTGGTTTTTCCTTAGACCCTGATCATCTTAATGTGATTGCGCCCTTAAAGAGACCCTTGCATACGATCATCCCTGCTATGGTTGCCAAAGACGGGCGCACGGTGATGTCATACGGTGTTATGGGCGGCTCTTATCAGGCTTTCGGTCATATGCAGTTTTTATCACGCTATTTACAATATGGTTATGATATTCAACAAGCCCAAGACTTACCGCGCTTTTTCCCCAATAGCGAAAGCGCTATGGTTGATATAGAAGGGCCAGTGGGCCAAGATATCATTCAAGGGTTACGGGATTTGGGTCATGTTCCAAACATCGTGAATAAAGCGATTGGCGGCTCGCAGGCTATTTGGATTGATTGGGATAAAAATACCCTAACCGGCGGTTCTGATCCGCGTAAAGATGGCTGTGCTCTGGGCTATTAGGCGTTTAACTTAAAAAGTTATTCGGTAGCTTGCTTGGATTAGGTTTTCTTTTGATTGGGTCGCAAATCCGTGTTCGGCCCTATTAGCACGGTCGCTATTGACGTGGAGAAATTCTAACATTAGTCGTTGTTGATCGAACAGATCAACACTGTAAGCAACCATCCAAGAATGACCAGTTTCGTTATTATTATCATAATATACTAGGGTGTTATCGCTTACGGAAAAATCATCAAATCTGATGGATATTCTGTGCTTATCAAAAGTTTTACTGGCGAGAATATAAAAGCTATCATAATCGGTATCGATGGCGATCTCCCCGTGTACTAAGCCGCCCATCTTAGTATTTCCGTTTAGAAATTGACCAAATATTTCGATATCTTCAAATAGATCAACAGAAAGGCCAATATTTAGAAATTCAGTTTCCCAACCATATTGACCGCCGATCACGGCTTCTCGGTCGCCCCTATTATTATAATAAAGGCCATTAAGGCTAAAATAACCAAAATATTCCCAACTTAAGCCGCCATAATAACCAATTTTATTATCAACTTCGAGATGGGGAACCACGTATGGGTCCTGTACTGCTAATTTACCGTTTGGGCCAATTGAATGAACGGGTGGTAGGGGAAATTGACCAAATATAGTAGTTTTTGAATCCTGTAAAGCCCATCCACGAAATGCCAATAAAGTCCCGGCGGGATCATTAAACCCAAATAGGCCTACCGTTACTGAAATAGCATGTTGTTCTAGTTCTTTCTCTAAAAATAATTCTAAGCCGGTTGTTTTAATCTCTTCGCCAATCCAACTATTGATCGCGGAAGATGTTATAGAATAAGGACTTGTCCAAGCGATATCTGTATTTTCAAGAGATATATGAGGATAGAAAGTCCCTAAGCGCGCTTTAGTCCTATATCCGCTATCCATTAATTTATTATAGCTTAAATAGACTTCGACCACATCAATATCATTTTTCTGTTCGGGGTCGAATTTAACATGAACAAAGCTTGAAAGTTCCCAGTTAAATTTTGTTTCAAAAAGTAAGGATGCCTCTGCTAAATTAAGGCGTGTTTTTTCATTCCCATTTGCATCTGTGCCGTAACGTGTTTTTCCATAACCACCATCAAGCCAGCCCAGTTCACCGCGAGAATGACTAATGCGTGCATCAACGAAAGCTGTGACTGAAAATTCAGGAAAATTATCTTGGGATTGACTGGGTAAAGTGCTGACCATAAGCAAAATTGGTGCGTAAAGAAAATTTTTCCAGACCTTAATCATTATTGTAGCCTTATGTGTCTTTAGCACTTGAATTATCCACATTGTGAATTTAAAGAAGTCAATTTTGTTAGAATATTACATAAAATTATTAAAAGTTCATAAAGATGCTAAATAATTATTTTTAAACAAGAAAATTAAGGTAAATTTAACAGTAAAACTATATATGCTATATCAGCAACGGATTTTTTAGAGAGAATAAAGATGCAATATTTTAAAAGCCTAAAATTTTATGCCTATATTATATTGTTCCTAGCCCCTTATAGTATTTTATATTCTGGATCCATGGTGGGGACGGTGGTTGATCAAAATGGTAATTTGCTCGAAAATGCCGTAATCACAATTATTGGGGAAAATTCGACTATTCTTGATAATGAGACCGTCATGCCGCCTCCGATTATGAACCAAAAAAATATTCAATTTAGCCCTTTTGTGTTGCCGGTCGCGGCGGGTACCACTGTGTATTTTCCCAATAAAGATGATGTCAGGCATCATGTTTATTCATTTTCAAAGGTTAAAAGGTTCGAGTTGGAACTTTACGGCGGGGACGAAGAAAAATCGGTACTTTTTGATAAAGAGGGGGTCGTGGCCCTTGGCTGCAATATCCATGATCAAATGCTTGCTTATATTTATATTGCCAGGTCCAATAAATTTGCCACCACCGACAAGGACGGAAAAATAGCAATTGGTAATCTTGACGCTGGAAAATATAGCGCCATCGTTTGGCATCCGCGCCTTAAAGGTAAAGAAGATGATTTTAGCCAAGAAATTTCGATCAGTCAAAATGGTGCAACAAATATAACTTTTGAAATTCCGCTTAAACGGGAAAAAAACCGCAAGAAAAAAAGTAATTATTAGGATAGCTATCAAATAAATGTTCACACGTTTTCAAACTAAACTAATCTTTTTATTTGCCGCTTTATTTATCATTGTTCAGGCGATTACTTATTTTTCTGTTTATTTTGTCACTAAGAATAACCTTGAAAATCAAGCAAGCACTCAACTTTCATATAGTAGTAATGTATTTAGCCAGTCTGTTAATGTTAGTACGGAGAAATGGATCAATGAAGTAAAAATATATTCAACGGATTTTGGATTTCTTTCGGCGGTGACCACTGATGATCAAGCGACTATACTGTCTGCATTAGATAATTTATCAAAGCGGATCGGCGCAAATCAAGCGATGCTGGTATCACTGGACAATGAAATCGTTGCTGAAATATCAGACGGTAATGTCCATGCCATTGAAAATGATATTTTTGATCAGTTAATTGAAATTGCCGACGAAGAAGGGGAAGCAAAGGCATTTTTAAAAATTGATGGTAAAATATATCAATATACCATCGTTCCTATTTTGGCCCCGATCCCCGTGGCCTGGGTTGGCTTGGGAGTTTTAGTTGATAAAAATTCATTATTAGAGATTAAAAAATCTTTACCGCTTGGCGTGGATATAACCATTATAGAACAAGAGGACGATAAAAGCATAAAGTCCCTTGAAACCACGTTGGATCAGCATATCAATATGCAAGTGGGGCAATTATCTCAGATCATTGCAAGTCCATCACAAAATAAAATTTTCACCCTTAATCGTGCTCAATATATGGTTCAGGCAATTGATTTGCCGTCATCGCTTTTAGATAATCAAATAAAAGCCGTGCTCACCTATTCCCTTGATGTGGCCTATAGTCCTTATAAACCATTAGCATACGCTTTGTTGCTGTTATTAGGGATAGGGCTTTTGTCTTTAATTGGTGGTAGTGTGACCGTTGCAAAATCTGTATCAAGACCATTGCAAGTTTTAACACAGGCCGCCCAGATGATCCAAATTGGTAAGTATGAAAAGATTGTCGATATAAAACAAAAAGATGAAATTGGCCAATTAGCGGATCATTTTAATGAAATGGTTATCGGCATTCAGGACCGTGAGGAAAAAATTATTTTTCAATCAGAACATGATTTTGATACGGGATTGCCTAACCAATTTCGCATGGAAAAATATATTGAAAAATTGTTGGAGAAGAAAAGAAATACTGACCAAGTATTTAGTGTTTTGCAAATATCCATTGACCGATTTGATGATGTTCGTAATACGCTTGGTTATGAAACCTCAAGACGGTTGGTTAAAGAAATCGCGCTAAAATTACATAATTTAGCAACATATTCAAATTTAGTGGCGCGCCTTAGTACTGTAAATTTTTGTGTGGTATTAGAAAATGCAGATAGTGTTCAGGCATTAAAATTTAGCAAAGAAATTCGCAAAAGCTTTGAAGAACCGTTGATTGTTGATAATTTCACCATTGATACCAATATTAAAATTGGCATAGCAAGTTATCCAGAGCATGCTCAGAGCGCGGATATTTTAATTCAAAGAGCGAATATCGCGGCTATAATAGCCAATGACAATATTGATCATACTAGTCTTTATGATCAAGACAAAGACAGCTATGATGCGGATAGTCTTTCATTAATGGGTGATTTTAGAAAAAGCCTTGAAGAAGGTCATGTTCAATTTCACTATCAGCCTAAAATTGATTTAGCTTTAAATAGAATTACCCATGTGGAAGCATTGGTTCGTTGGACCCATCCCGAACGTGGTTTCATAGCACCAGATGATTTTATCACTATGGCCGAACAAACGGGTCATATCCATCATTTAACCAATTGGGGTTTAGAGACAGCCATTGCACAATGTAAAATTTGGGCACAGGACGGGATTGATTTGAAAATGGCCATTAATTTATCCGCCCGTGATCTCTCTAATAAAAAATTACCAGATCAAATTACAAGTTTGCTTGAAAAATATAATGTTGCCCATAGTCAGCTGGTGTTGGAAGTAACGGAAAATGCCATTATGCAGGACCCTGATTTGGCACTGAGCGTTTTAAATGCCCTTGATCAGCATGGATTACTATTATCTATTGACGATTATGGAACTGGGTATTCTTCAATGAGTTATTTAAAGAAATTGCCCGTCAAAGAATTGAAAATTGATAAATCGTTCGTCCTTAATCTTTCTGAAAATAAGGAAGATGAAATTTTGGTTCGTTCAGCCATTGATCTTGGTCATAATTTAGGGCTTAAAGTTACCGCAGAGGGCATTGAGGACGCAAAGTCCCTTCAAATATTACGAGATCTAGGCTGTGATCTGGTTCAAGGATATTATTTAAGCAAGCCACTTCCTGTTGAAGAATTAAATGAATTCCTTGCAACATCGTCTTATGGCTTGGTGAAATCTTAAATAGAAGCCAGCGCAACCTTATGGAGGGGATGGGGTAAAGATCGCGCTGGCTTACTCACTCTAGAGGGAGTTAGTGAGATAAGAATAAGGGGTATTTTTGGTTGCTGAGCAGGGTTTTAGTGACCCCACCGAAGATTATTTCTCTTATCCTTCTATGGCCCCAAGCACCGGCAATGATTAAATCTGCCTCTAAGCTTTGGGCGGTTTTGAGTATTCTTGTTTCTACCTTAACGCTATCATTCAGTGTCAGGGCTTCGGCATTGATGCCGTGGCGCACTAGTTTTACGCATATATCGGCTTCTGGTATTGTGGTTTTATCGTCTTGGGTAATGGTTAAGACGGTGACGGTCTTTGCTTCTTTTAATAATGGCAAGGCATTATGAACGGCTTTTGCGCAATGCTGTCCGCCGTCCCACGCGATAAGTATATTTTGAAAGTCCGCCTTTACTTCTGCGGATGGAATGACAATAACTGGCATGCCGCTTTCGATGATAAAGTCATGCATGATGCTCATAATGTCATAAATTGAGCTTTCTTTCTGTGTTAATATGGTAATGTCCGCTGTTCGGGAATAGTGGTTTAAAGTGGTCACTAAATCGCCTTGACTTTGGCACCAATCATAACGAACCCCTGAGGCATTTAGTTTCTTTTCGTATTTATCCCGATAGGCTTTTGCCTCTAGTAAAAGATTTTTTTCATATTGGTCAAAAATTTCAGCACTATAGGTTTGGACAGGGACTACTTTAAACATTTCGCGGGCCGGTGTTAAAACATGTAATGCTTGGATATGGGCGTGATGCTTTAAAGCAAGTTCAATCGCAAAATCAATACGTTGATCAGCACCAGGATCGTGGCAAATTGGAACTAATATAGTTTTAATCATATGATTTCTCCAAAATTATGCGCATATTAAATTGACCTATCTTCATCATAGAATAAAGTAAGAGTTATAAATTGACTCAGATCAAGATTTGAACGAAAATTAAGTAAATATGGTTAGGGACTTAAAAAAATGAGTGGGCAGAATTTATCAGAAGTATACGCATTAATTGACAAAGCCGAAAATAATCTAGTGCGCCTTTGCCAAGAGTTAATCCGCTTTCCAACCATTAATCCACCCGGTAATGATTATAAAGTCTGTGTTGAATATATTGGTAATAGATTAAAAAATATAGGCTTTAACATTGAATATATTCACGCGCGCGGCACGCCGGGCGATTGTGCGGAATATCCACGTTATAATGTGGTTTGCCGTTATGAAACGGGTAGGAAAGGCCCTTGTGTTCATTTTAATAGCCATATTGATGTGGTCGAAACGGGTGAGGGCTGGAGTCATGATCCGTTTGCAGCAGAGCTTATTGATGGGAAAATTTATGGCCGTGGAGCTTGTGATATGAAGGGCGGATTAGCGGCCTCTATCATTGCGGTTGAGGCTTTAATTGCCAGTGGAATTGAGCTTAAAGGCGCTATTGAAATATCGGGTACGGCTGATGAGGAATCAGGTGGGTTAGGCGGCGTCGCTTATTTGGCAGAAAAAGGATATTTTTCCAAAGAGAGAGTTGATCATGTGATCATCCCTGAGCCATTAAATGTTGATCGGGTCTGTTTAGGACACCGCGGCGTTTGGTGGGGGGAAATTAAAACACATGGCCGTATTGCTCATGGTTCTATGCCGTTTTTAGGGGATTGCGCCATTCGTCATATGGGTGCGGTTGTGGCTAGCTTTGAAGATATACTTTATCCTGCCATGGCAGCAAGGCTTACCAAAATGCCAGTGGTACCAGAGGAAGCCAAACAATCAACTTTAAATATTAACAGTATTCATGGGGGCCAGGAAGAATCCAATCAAGGTCTGCCCACGCCTTGTGTCGCTGACAGTTGTCGGATGATTTTTGACAGACGTTTTTTAGTGGAAGAGGAGCTAACATTAGTCAAAGGGGAAATCACTGATATTTTGGCTAATTTAAAAGAAACGCGTGAAGGGTTTCGTTATGAAATCCGCGATATTATGGAGGTTATTCCAAGTATGACCGACATCAATGCGCCTGTGGTTCGCGTTACGGCAGCGGCTATTGAGAAAATACTTGGTAAAAAGGCTGAATTTATCTGCTCGCCCGGGACTTATGATCAAAAACATATCGACCGTATTGGACATTTAAAGGACTGTATTGCTTATGGTCCCGGCATTCTCGAACTTGCCCATCAACCCGATGAATATGTGGTGGTTGAAGATATGTTGAATTCAGCAAAAGTGATGGCGACTGCCGCTTATAATCTGCTGATGGAACAAGAATAGCATGCCCTTGGCCCGACCATTTTTAATGACAAAAAGAGGCTTCATTAAAGGGAGTTTATCAGTTGGTGCTTTATTTTGTTTTCCATTAAAATTGGAGGCTTCATCATCTTTCAATGAAAGTGCTGATGGGTTAATGGCCTTACAAAGCGATGGTAAAATTCATCTCTATTCTGGTGGTGGTCATATGGGATTATATGCTCAAGATAATATGCTCGATATTCTGACAAAACTGTTTGATTGTGGGGAAGAGTTTTTTGTCATTGAAAATGGTGATAATCCAAACCAATTGTCAAACTTACTTAATCAATATTCCAATCATTTAAGTTTTTCATCCATAAAAACCAATAAACGCGCCGCATTGGCATTATTAAACCATATGAAAATCATGGCTGCCGATTATTTTTCGGGCGAGCCAAAGGATATTAATCTTAAAGACGGGGTGCTTTATAATGATCATCAGCACATTAGTCTTGGTCAATTAGCGACCAGAGCTGAAGCTAAATTTTTAATGGGTGATGTTTGTGAAAAAACCCGCAATATGGCTCATTCAATGGATCAAAATAGTATTATTGTCGCTGTTTCGGAAGTTGTTTAATGATAAGACTGATCATTATAATCCTATCGGTTATTTTTTATCCTAATTTATTGTCTGCGCAAAATAAAATTACCATAGGCCTTCAGATGGAGCCACCAAACCTTGATCCGACCGCAGGGGCGGCCTCCGACATTGATGAAGTGGTTTATGGCAATATATTTGAAGGATTAGTACGCATTGACCAATATGGTAAAATTCAGTCGGGCTTGGCGTTGTCTTGGGATATTTCAAAAGATGGACGTTCCTATGTTTTTCATTTAGCCGAGGGGGTAAAATTTCACGATGGCACTGATTTTGATGCTTATGACGTGAAATTTTCCTTTAACAGGGCCCGGGCCAAAAATTCCACCAATGCCAAAAAATATATCTTTAAGCCGATCGTGATGATTGATGTTTTTGATAGTTTTACCATTATGATTACGTTGGATCATGCGCGATCGGATTTTTTATTCAATATTGGCCTTGGAGATGCGGTGATTGTCGGCGAGGAAAGTGCCGCTAATAATGTCTATAACCCTGTGGGGACGGGACCTTTTAAATTTAAACGTTGGATTAGGGGCGAACGGATAGAACTTATTGCTAATGATCAATATTGGGGCGGCGCGGTTTGGTTGGAGCGGGTGACATTTAAATTTATTACCGATCCTTTATCGGCTTATACGGCGATGATGGCAGGGGATATTGATGCCTTTCCCAATTATCCAGCACCTGAAAATTTATTTTTATTTGAGATTGATCCTACTTTTGATGTGATTGTCGGTTTAACGGCGGGGGAGACTATATTATCAACCAATAATAAATCGGCTCCATTTGATAATATTCTAGTGCGCCGCGCGATGGCCTACGCCATAAATCGTCAGGAAATCATTGATGGGGCTATGTTCGGAAATGCGGTCCCCATCGGCAGCCACTTTGCCCCCGATCATCCATATTATGTAGATTTAACGGCTCTTTATACACAGAATTTAACCAAAGCGCGCGCCTTGCTTAAAGAGGCGGGCTATGAGCAGGGCTTTACGGCGAGCCTCAAGCTGCCCCCTCCCATTTATGCGCGTCGCACAGGCGAATTGATCGCTTATCAATTGGCTAAAATCGGCATTGATCTTAAAATTGAAAATATGGAATGGGCCCAATGGATTGATCAGGTGTTAAGACATAAAAATTATGATCTGACGATTGTTTCGCATGTGGAGCCTATGGATATCGTTATTTACGCAAATCCAAATTATTATTTTGGTTATGATAATAAGGATTTTCAAAAAATCATCGACGACATAGACCATAGTAATGATAAAGCGCAAACAGAGAAGCTCTATCAAGAAGCGCAACGTAAAATCGCTGATGATGCGGTTAATGGTTATCTTTTTCAGCTTGGCAAATATGGTGTTTGGAAAAAAAATCTTATGGGAATGTGGAGAAATTACCCCATAAGAGCCAATGTGTTGCGTGATGTTTATTTTGCGGAGGCGCAATGATGGGGGCTTATCTATTCAAAAGAACATTATCATTGATCATTACTTTAATCGTGGCCAGTATTGTTATTTTTATCATGATTGAAGTAGTGCCGGGTGATCCTGCGGCCTTTATGATGGGCTTATCAGATAATACAGAGGCCGCCAATGCAGTGCGGACAGAATTAGGCTTGGACGCCAGTGCATGGCAGCGTTATTTTACTTGGATTTTCGGTATGACCTCTGGTGATTTTGGCATCAGCTATACCTACCGAATTCCTGTATCTGAACTTATTGGTCAACGCTTGCTTGTTTCTGTGCCATTGACATTATATTCGCTTATTTTATCCACAATGATAGCGATTCCCGTTGGTATTATCGCCGCTTCGCGCCGTGGTTCATTTGTTGATACGGTGTTGATGGGTTTGGCGCAAGTGGGAGTTGCGGTTCCTAACTTCTGGTTTGCGATCATTCTAGTGTTGTTTTTTTCCACATCATTGGGTTGGTTTTCTGCGGGGGGATTTTTAGGTTGGGACGCTGGATTTTTTCAAGGTTTAAAGGCGCTGACATTGCCCGCCATATCATTAGCACTACCCCAAGCGGCGATTTTATCGCGTATTATGCGTTCCTCTATCCTTGATGTGATGGATGAAGATTATATTCGAACCGCGCGTGCTAAAGGTTTAAGCAAAAACCAAGCCTTAATTGATCATGGACTGCGCAACGCCATGATCCCTGTATTGACCATATTGGGATTGCAATTTTCGTTTTTATTGGCAGGTGGCATCATTATTGAAAGCATTTTTTCATTGCCGGGTTTAGGGCGATTGGTTTTTCAATCTATTGCCCAGCGCGATTTAATTGTCGTGAAATCGATAGTGACCCTTTTGGTTTTTGCTGTGGTTATGATCACATTCTTTGTTGATATGTGTTACGCCCTAGTTGACCCTCGATTGCGAGAGGGGGCTCAAAAATGACTAAATTTCCTATCAGTTTATGGGTGGGGTTATTGATGACTATTTTATTTGTCATGGCGGCGGCAGTTTCATTTTTCTGGACCCCTTATGATGTGAGAGAGCTTGATATTGCCAGTCGCTTCATTGCCCCTTCTTTCAGCCATTTATTTGGCACGGATCATTTTGGTCGCGATATTTTTTCCATGATCATGGTCGGTGCGCGTAATGCTATTGGTGTTTCATTGCTCGCGGTTGGTATTGGTATCATGATCGGTGTGCCGCTTGGTTTATGGGCGGCGGCAACGCGCACTTATGGTGGCGGTTTCATTGATGAAATATTAATGCGGACAAATGATTTAATTTTTGCCTTTCCTTCCCTGTTAATGGCGATCTTGATTACGGCGGTTTTCGGCCCTAGTGCCATCAATGCCATCATTGCCATTGGTATTTTTAATATTCCGGTCTTCGCGCGTATCAGTCGTGGGGCCGCCCTTAGTTTATCGTCTAAAGAATATATTATGGCGGCGCGGGTATCGGGCAAGGGTATGGTGCGGATTTCTTATGAACATATTTTGCCCAATATTTTGAATTTATTGATCGTTCAAGCCACTATTCAATTTTCAATCGCTATCATTGCCGAGGCGTCATTATCTTATGTTGGGCTTGGATCTCAGCCGCCTGATCCGAGCTTGGGACGGATGCTCAATGAGGCGCAAACCATGATTTTCTTTGCCCCGTGGCTGGTTTATTTTCCGGGCGGTGCCATTATTAGCATGGTTGTCGGCCTTAATTTAATGGGTGATGGACTTCGTGATCTGCTTGATCCAAAAACAAATAAAGCTAAAGAGGAGGATGTTGTTGCTTAATATTCAAAATCTTTGTCTTTCTATTTATGGAAAAGAAATCCTGAAAAACATCAATCTGAATGTGGACGCGGGCCAAGTGGTGGCCGTGGTTGGTGAAAGTGGCAGTGGCAAATCACTAACCGCAAGCAGTATCATGCAATTATTACCCAATGGATCAGAAACATCGGGGGAAATATGGCTATCGGACGCTGATATTTTACTGAAAAGCGAAAAACAAATGTGCGCGGTACGGGTCCATGATGTTGGGATGATTTTTCAAGAACCCATGAGCGCATTAAATCCTCTGCAAACCATTGGAAATCAGGTGATTGAGGCGGTGCGATACGCCCATAAAGGCCTTTCAAGAAAAGAACAACGTGAAAAAGCAGAAATAACCTTGCACCGAGTAGGATTAGAGCAATCAAGATTTCCTTTAAATACCTATCCGCATAAACTTTCCGGTGGCCAAAGACAACGTGTAGTGATCGCCATTGCTTTGGCACAAGATCCAAAACTGCTTATTGCTGATGAACCGACCACCGCGCTTGATGTGACGACACAAGCACAGATCATGGCGTTACTGAAAAAATTGGTTGATAATTCCAATATGGGATTATTACTGATAAGTCACGACCTCGGCGTTGTTAGCCAAGTTGCCGATCATATCATCATCATGCAGGATGGCGCGGTGATTGAGCAGGGGGACAGGGGCTCATTCTTTCAAGAAATGAAAGAGGATTATACAAAGAGATTAGTAGCCGCATCACAGTTAGAACTAGACAAAGAACGTCGTAATAAGCATGATGATCAGGTTATTTTAGAGGTTAAAAATATCTCAAAAAATTATAAATTAACCAGTGAAAGCATCTTTTCTAAAAATAAAATATTGTCTGCTCTTAATGAGGTTAGTTTTAGCCTAAATAAGGGTGAAAATATTGGCCTTGTCGGTGAAAGCGGTTGTGGTAAATCCACTTTAAGTCGCTGTATTTT
>CALDNY010000071.1 GCA_937914685.1 uncultured Kordiimonadaceae bacterium | reverse complement strand
AATTTACGTTTGGATACACCTTAACAGACTGTCCAGTTTTTTAGGACCACCTCAGCTTACGGCAAAACTATTTAATTGACGTCTAATATATATAACGATAAATACACTAGATAAATTAATCTATAAAAAGGAAATATCATGCAGGCGGAACAAATTGCCTTGGTGCAATCAACATTTAAAGAAGTTGCTAAAATCAAAGAAGCAGCCGCCGAGATATTTTATAACAGACTTTTCGAACTTGATCCTTCACTTCGCCCTCTGTTTTCTGGAGATATGAAAAAACAGGGGCAGGCTCTTATGTCAATGCTTGCGACGGCCGTTGGTGGATTAAACCGCCTTGAAACTATTGTTCCCGCTGTGGAGGCATTAGGGGTTCGCCACGCGGAGTATGGTGTAAAAGAAAAAGACTATGACACTGTGGGGGCAGCTTTACTTTGGACACTGGAAAAAGGATTAGGGGATTTATTCACTGATGAGGTTTCAGCGGCTTGGGCAACAGTTTACACAATACTCGCAACAACGATGATCGCGGCGGCAAACGCGAGCCAAAAAACAGAAACCTTCAATGATCAAGATAGTCATTCCCTACAAACATCAGAACCCGATGAAAAAATGATGTCTGGCATTCGTGAAGAAATTGAAAATTTACAAAATGACATTTCTAAAGTGGATTCAGTGTCGGAAAATATCAATGCGATTGCCAAGCAAACAAATTTACTAGCACTCAACGCAACCATTGAGGCGGCACGGGCTGGTGATGCCGGTAAAGGTTTTGCCGTGGTTGCAGGTGAAGTCAAAAATTTGTCCGCGGAAACCGCAAGAGCAACCTCCGAAATTCAAGAGGTTCTTTCTGGTCTTAGAATTCGGGTTCAAAATATTTCAACTTTAATATCTTGATGCCAACCTCATAAATTGACACTTAAAAATAAGCGCCAACTTTAAAAATTACACCGCTATCGGAACGTTTGCCGATGATGTTGGTATCGACATATGATATACCCACTTCGAATTGATCAAATGAGACACTAGCCCCTAGCTTCCAATCCCATTTTTTATTGCCAAATGCGCCGTCCTCGTACCCTAAATGGGCTTCAATGGAAAAGGGCGTGTTGGGAATTTTAGCGCGAGTATTATTATAAAAATAAATATTATCTTGATTGCCGATATTATCTGAGCTGAAAATATAAGCCATACCAACCGAGCTTGTCAGCAATCCAAAATCAACACCGACTGAGCCATATGTTTCAATATAATTAGCATTTGTACCGCCAGGATAAACATAGGCCGTAAACCCCGCATCATAGATAAAACCATTAATTTCTTTATTGATGCCTAGATATAAATTTGTTTCAAGGTCTGCCCCTTTAAAGTCTGAAACGTTTGAGGCCCAAAGGCCTGTATATAAACCACTATCCGACACCCAATCTAGGTTGCCTTGCACGGCAAAATCATTATCCGTTTTAGAAACACCGCGAAATCTATAGTCGCTTACCACCGCGACATTCGCGTTTACTTCCCCGCCCCAAAGATCTGTTTGAGCTTGAGCATTTTGAGCCGATCCTAAAGTCGCTACAATCATTAGTCCTGTTAATTTCAAAATGTTTCGAATATGCATTCTTTCCTCACTTTTTATTCAATATCCAATGCAATGCCTGCATTTAACCGCTCACAATACCAATTGATACCCCAATGTAGATGAGGACCAGTGGCGCGGCCCGTCATGCCGACTATTCCTATTTGATCGCCCTGCTTTAAAACTTGGCCTTCTTTTACCAATGTCTTTTGCATATGGGCATAAACACTACTCAACCCGTGTCCATGATCAATGATTAATGTATTACCAGTAAAATATTGATCACTGACCAAAGTGACCCTACCACCCAAAGGCGCCACAATTATGGCACCCGCCCCCGGGGCAATATCAAGCCCTGTATGAGGACTTCTAGGCTCGCCATTCAATATTCTATGTGAGCCAAAGCGCCCACTTATTCTTCCCTTTACGGGCCAGATTATTTTTTCGCGAAAATTTTGTAAATCACTATCAATAGCACGCGCTTTACGTACAGCCATAGCGTCCCTCGTTATGCGCTCCTGTACGTCCTGTGGTGGGGATACATATTTTGGCGGCAAGCCTGTTATTTCTTGGGTTTGATAATCGTGAGAGATTACAGCTAAATGATACATAGTATAACCACCCGCCTTATGATCAACGCGAATATTGGCCTGTTTTTTATATTTCCAGCCTAGACCGATAACAAAAGTACCATCGTCAGAAAGTTTTATGGTTTCGCCTTGAAAAGTGACCTTATCGCCCCGCTCCACGTGACCCACATAATATCCCCCTTGTTTAAGCGGCCCTTTGATAGGGGAAGGTTCAGCGGAAAATACCATAATAGGCAGACTTAAATATAATAAAACGGCTAATATATATTTCATAAAAGCTGCCCCTGTTGATTGTCTTTGGTTTTTTCTTTTTTGGTTTTTGGTTTTTTCTTTTTTGCTGTCGCCGGCATTGTCCCTGTTGCGAGCACATCAACGACACCATCGCGAAATTCAATGCCAAGATGCGAACCTTTTTTGATATTTTTACCCTCACTTAATGCTTTATTTTCATCATCTCGTATCACCGCAAAGCCCCTTTCGAGAACTTTTTGATAACTTAGATTTTCTAATAATCGGGCAGGACTTTGATAATCACTTGTTATTTGCTTAAGCCTATTTTGTGCAGCATGCTTCATTCTTTCGCTTGATGTGAGCAGATATTCACGGGAGCGTTTAACATCCGCAATAATCACTTCAGGGCGTAACATTCTTTTTATGCTCTCCAATTTCATGGATTGACGCTCTACCCCCACTTTTAAGGCGCGCGGCAATCGGTCAGATAATTCATCAAAGCGTTGACATGATAGGCTTAATAATTCTGATGGTTTAGGAAGCCCGCGTCCTAAGCCTTCTATTTTTTGTCCAAGGTCATTAAAATATCGCCAAAGCGCACGGTCATGGCGCATATCCAAATCTTTGATAGTATAAAGCAGATCATCGCGAACCGGCACGGCCCGTTCCGCCGCCGCCGTCGGCGTTGGTGAGCGAAAATCAGATACATAATCAATCAGTGTGGTATCGGTTTCGTGGCCAACCGCTGAAATAAGCGGTATCGTCGATCTCGCCACAGCGCGAACCACCTCTTCTTCGTTAAAACACCACAAGTCTTCCAAACTGCCACCGCCGCGGGCAATGATCAACACATCAGGCCGTGGGATAGGACCGTCTTTATCAATATTGTTAAAGCCATCAATGGCGTTGGCTATTTGTTTTGCCGCCCCTTCCCCTTGCACAAGCACAGGCCAAACCAAAACATGACGAGCAAAGCGGTCCGATAAACGGTGTAGAATATCACGAATAACTGATCCCGTCGGAGAGGTCACGACACCAATTACTTTCGGCAGATAAGGAATTTTTAATTTGCGCTCAACATCAAATAAACCTTCCGCAGCCAGCTCTTTTTTTCGTTTTTCCAAAAGCGCCATAAGCGCACCAGCACCCGCAACTTCCATGCGGTCAATCACCACTTGATATTTTGAGCGGCCGGGATAAGTGGTAAGTTTGCCTGTGCAGATCACTTCTAATCCGTCTTCTGGGCGAAAAGAAAGCCGCCCTGCGACCCCCTTCCACATGACGCCGTCAATCACCGATTTTTCATCTTTAAGATTTAAATATACATGACCCGAGGCGGCGATTTTACAGCCAGATATTTCGCCGCGAATACGCACATAGCCAAATTGATCTTCCACCGTGCGTTTAAGGGCAAGGCTTATTTCAGTAACTGAATATTCCGGAGTATTTGTTGGCTCCGTTTCATCATTAAAAGGATAATCATTCATTATTTTAATCTTAAACTTATTGCAGACTTGTTTATCAAAAAAGCTATGATACAAGAGTGAAGAGAATTTAAAAAGGATAATTCAATATGAATATTTTAGTGATTGGTTCTGGCGGACGCGAACATTCATTGGTATGGAAAATCGCTCAATCCGATCTCACAGATAGTCTTTACGTAGCCCCTGGTAATGGCGGCATGGGGGAGCTCGCCATTTGTGTTGAATTAAATATATCTGACCATGATGATGTGGTTAAATTTTGCATCGATAAAAATATTAATTTTGTCGTAATCGGCCCCGAAGCACCGCTGGTGGATGGGCTATCCGACCGATTGATAAAAGAAAATATCACCACCTTTGGCCCAAGTTCTGCCGCCGCTATTTTGGAAGGATCAAAAGGGTTTACCAAAGACCTCTGTGCAAAATATAATATTCCAACCGCCGCTTATGGTCGATTTAAAGACGCCAGTGCAGCGAAAAAGTTTGTCGCTGAAAAAGGCACACCGATCGTCATTAAAGCGGATGGCCTTGCCGCAGGCAAAGGCGTAATCATCGCAGAAAATATGGACCAAGCAAATGAGGCTATTGATGATATTCTAGGAGGTCAATTTGGTGAAGCTGGCGCTGAGCTGGTTGTTGAAGAATTTTTGTTGGGTGAAGAAGCGAGCTTTTTTGTATTAACAGACGGGGAAAATATCTTACCTTTTGGCACGGCCCAAGATCATAAAAGAGTTGGTGAAGGTGACACGGGTCCTAACACAGGGGGCATGGGAGCTTATTCACCTGCACCTGTGATGGACAAGGCCATGATCGACCGAACCATTAATGAGATTATTATGCCCACAGTAAAAGGAATGAAGGCCGAAGGACGGCCTTTTAAAGGGGTGTTATTTGCTGGTCTTATGATTACCAATAAGGGGCCGGAGCTTATAGAATATAATGTTCGTTTTGGTGATCCTGAATGTCAAACATTAATGATGCGCCTACAGTCAGACATTGTCCCTGCCCTGATGGCTTGTGCCAATGGCAATATTGATAAGGTTGGGGTAAGTTGGACTGATGATGTTGCCTTAAGCGTTGTCATGGCGGCAAATGGTTATCCTGGTAATTATGAGAAAAACAGCGAAATTAAAAACCTTGATCAGGCTGGAGCTGCGGATAATATTATTATATTCCACGCTGGCACTAAAAAACGAGATTCTACTATTCTCAGCGTTGGTGGGCGAGTATTAAATATTACGGCTCGTGCATCGTCGGTAAAAGAAGCTCAAAACAATGCTTATGAGGCCCTTGATAAAATTAACTGGCCCCAAGGGTTTTGCAGGCGGGATATAGGATGGCGGGCCGTGGAACGAGAAGAAAATTAATCTGAAAAAGCTATCTTAAATTTTTAATATTTGAATTATTGTATTTTTGTGACAATATTGGAATATAAAGCTAATATTAAACAACTCTTCGGAAAAATGAGTATGTCAAAAATGTCACAAGTATCGACCGATACCCCCTCTTCACAAAACCGCTTAAATTCATATTTTCAATGGATGGCCATAGCCTTTCTCGTTTATTTACTAATAAGCTCCGTCGGTATGATCGGAGCAGGCTTTAAAGGGGCAACCAAGGGTCACGCTTCCGAACTTTTCCAATTTGCGACCAATCCATTTATGGGACTTATCATTGGTATCTTAACAACGGCAATGGTTCAATCTTCCTCCACGGTGACGTCGATCATTGTTGGTTTAGTTGCAGGTGGGCTTCCTGTTGAAACAGCAGTTCCAATGATTATGGGAGCCAATATCGGTACAACAATTACCAATACCATCGTCAGTTTAGGCCATGTCAGACGAAAAAAAGAATTTAGGCGCGCTTTTGCCGCAGGAACCGTTCATGATTTTTTTAACTTCCTGGCTGTTGTTATTTTTCTTCCTCTTGAAATTGTTTTTCAACCCCTGTCTAAAATTGCAGGGTTTTTGGCTGAGAATTTAGTCGGTGGAGAAAATATGAGTGTTAAAGGTCTTAACTTCATTAAGCCCGCAACTAAGCCTATTATTAATTTCTTCACTGATATATCACATTTGATTTCTGACAGTATCGGCTATTTCATTCTAATTATTTTTGGCATCTTAATTATCTTTATGGCGATTACACTGATTGGTAAATTTCTTAAAGTTTTAATGGTTGGTCGCGCTAAAATAATTATGCATAACGCCATTGGTAAAGGACCCGTTACTGGAATATTATCGGGTATGATTATTACCATTCTCGTCCAATCATCATCGACAACAACCAGTCTGATGGTGCCCCTTGCTGGTTCAGGAGTATTTAGATTAAAGCAAATCTACCCCTTTACCTTAGGGGCAAATATCGGCACGACGATCACAGCATTACTCGCCGCCACGGCCATCTCTGGACCGACGGCAGTGTTGACATTACAAATTGCCGTCGTCCATTTTCTTACTAATGCTACTGCCGTCATACTCATATACAGCGTTAAAATTTTACGTAACCTGCCCCTACGTGGAGCATTATGGTTGGCTAGGCTGGCTTCGGAAAATAAATTAGTGGCCATTTTATATGTGTTCGGTGCATTCTTTATATTCCCCGCTGTATTAATTTTCATCACCAACATATTTTAAGAAAGGGGAAATAATATGACCCATGACAACAATGAACCCCTAACCACAAAAAAACTTAAGAAGCTGATTAAGCAGACCAAATCAACATTAAACGATTTGCAAGAAGAGCTTGATAAAAGGAAGATGGATAACCAGCATTTAGAGATAGATCACCTTGAAGAGCATATGGGAGAGGTCGAACATGGCTTTTCCAATTTCATAACATTCTTAAAAGATGTTTTAAAAGAAAAGAAATAACCTTTAAAGTATCTCTTTTTTATCTTCTAGTCCTTTTGCCGATACAATATGAATATCTCGTTGGGGGTATGGAAATTCTATGCCTCCCTCGTTAAATTTATGCCAAATAGCCAAATAAACATCACTGGCTATATTTGATACGCCATTCTCACTATCTCTAATCCAGACACGCAATTCTAGATCAATACCGTTATCACCAAACCCTTTAATCAGTACCCTTGGTTCAGGGTTCTTAATAACACGCGCCGTTTCATCAGCAGCGGCCATCATCAACTCCATAGCTTTATCGATATCACTATTATAAGAAATATTTATGGGTAGATGTCTTCGTACTTGTTTGTTTGAAAATGTCCAATTGATCACAGTCTGGGTGACGATATCTTCGTTTGGCACTAAATGTTCACGACCATCACGTGATATGACCGATGTATAACGCGCGGCGAGCTTATTAATACGGCCATATGTATTTGAAATTTCAATAACATCACCGGGTTTTATGGATTTATCAAGGAGCAAAATAACACCGCTAATAAAGTTTGAGACAACCTTTTGCAAACCAAAACCAAGACCAACACCAATCGCACCACCAAAGACAGCCAGAGCCGTTAAATCAATACCCATACTTGATATGGCGACCAAAAATGCCAGAACAACTAGGACAATACGCGATAATTTACTCAATAATACCTGTGCAGAGGGCGTAACATTGGGCGCTAGTTTTAACTTATTTTCAATAAGAGCAGAAATAAACAATCCGCTCCATATCAGAACCACCATACTGGTAATCCCGGTAATGACACCCAAGAGGCTTACCACATTACCGCCAAGGGAAAATGTGGTCACATCTAAGAACGTTATGAAAGGACCGAGCCAACCAAATACATTCAGGATCGCCAAACTCCATGTGGTGATGCGAATCAATGTGGAAAAACCTTCGCTTTCAATCATGAGCGTGACCAAACGAAGAACAACCCAAACTGATATAAAACTTGTGGCCATTCTCAGTAATATTACCGGGCTATTTTGGCCATCGGCGATTTGCCAAGCACCAAGAACCATCAGCCACCATGTCAGCGGTAAATAGAGTGCTTTCCAGAATTTTTCCGTTTTTTGATAAAGTTTTCTATCCTTTAAAAGTCTATCTATAAAGGGGCCAAGCCAATAGGCTATGCCAGAACTTAACACTAATAGTAAAAAAACAATTACCAGTTGCGTAAGGCTTTCATATGAAAAAAGAGTAGCCTCCAGCCAGTTTATTGTTGAAATATAATAAGCATTGGCTTGAGCAATTATTTCATCCATGTTTCACATCCTCTTTGATCTTCTTAGGATTTCTGCGACTTTTAAAGAAATTTTTCAATATTTTTGATGATTGTTCAGCCATAATGCCTCCATAGACTTGCGGTTTATGATGGCATGTTTTGGCATTAAAAATATGCGGCCCATTCTCAACACCACCGCCTTTTTCATCACTAGCGGCAAAATAGAGCCTGCGAATTCGTGCAAACGATATAAGTTGCGCACACATAGGGCAAGGTTCAAGTGTTACATATAAATCACAATCAACGAGCCGTTCATTATTTAACTTAGCACAAGCTTTGGTTATGGCAAGCAATTCTGCGTGTGCTGATGGGTCTTTTAATTCCATCACCCGATTTGATGCGATTGCTATAATTTCATCACTTGGGCCATGGACAAGAACCGCGCCCACCGGCACTTCTCCACGCTGACCAGCCTCAATTGCAGCGTCCAAAGCGCGCTTCATATGTTTTGTATCAAATAACGACATATCATTAGCTTGCTTAAGGGGAATAAAAAGGTCAAGCAAAGATTGCATTTTTAAAAACTTGGCCTATGTTGTGACAATGATGACAGATGATAATGAAACCCCAATAGAGGCTGCAAAAGGCGAGAGAATAGCAAAAATGCTCGCCCGTGCAGGTATCGGCTCGCGTAGAGCCGTTGAGCGTATGATCTTTGCCGGTATGGTCAAAATCGACGGTAAAGTAGTGGACAGCCCCGCGACCCTCATTACGACGGTAGAAGGCATCACGGTTGATGATCAAAAAGTCAATCAACCAGAAGCGACAAAATTATGGATCTATCACAAGCCCACAGGCCGATTAACCACCTATTACGATCCAGAAGGCCGACCAACCATATTTGAAGCATTACCTGCCAACATACCGCGAGTGATTTCTGTAGGTCGTCTCGACTTAAATACCGAAGGTTTATTACTGCTCACCAATGATGGTGGTCTTGCCCGCTGGTTAGAATTACCTGCAACCGGTTGGGTTCGTACATACAGAGTGCGCATCAATGGCCGTTTTCATCATAAACGCCTTGAGGAAATAAGCAAAGGTGTCACCATTGATGGGGTTCATTACCGAAGCGTCGAAATAACGCTTGATGAACGCAAAGAAGGCGTCAATCAATGGCTAACCATTAAAATTAAAGAAGGTAAAAACCGAGAAGTGCGTAAACTTCTTGAGTATGCTGGTCTTACCGTAACGAGACTACTACGTTCGTCCTATGGCCCCTTTGAATTAAAAACATTACAGCGCGGCAGTATCCAAGAAGTCGCCAATAGTGAACTTTTATATCATTGCAAAGAATATTTTGAAAAACATGGCATCGACGTTGCTAATCATCCGCTTGAAAATAAAAAGCAGCCAAAAACAGAGGGCTGGGCAAAAAGCAAACCAAAAAAGAACGCAAAGCCAAAAAGCAGAAAACGCACCCAACAAAAAGAGACAAATGCTGAGCCTAAGAAAACCAAACCGAGAATTAACAAACCTAAAGACGCTAAATTCCAAAACACTAAGCCAAAACGTAAATGAGAATAATCGGCGGTAAATATAGAGGGAAAAAATTAATCACCCCTTCCTCTAATCATATTAGACCGACCACAGATCGCATGCGCGAAAGTCTTTTTAATATATTAGAACACGGAACAGGGCCTGGCATTATCGGCTCTAGAATCCTTGATTTATATGCCGGAAGCGGGGCTCTTGGTATTGAAGCACTGTCACGCGGTGCGGCTGATGTAACATTTGTTGATAATGATCGCAAATCAATTTCGCTGATTAAACAAAATACTGCCTTGATCAATAGCCCTGAAAACACCTCTTACGTCATTATGGATGGATTACAATTTATAAATAATGGTAGTCCCTATGATTTGATCTTCCTTGACCCCCCATACTATAAAGAAATGATCGGTCCCACATTAAAGTCCATTGAACGTCAAAAAATGCTGGCAACAGAAGGGTGTGTCATTATCGAGTATGCCAGTGATGAAAAAATTGATTTCACAGATCATTTTAAAGAGCTTAAGAGCCGAAAAATGGGCGATGCCACATTTTCAATATTAGCCTATAATGCCTCAACGTCGCCCGAATAATTTTTCAACGTCACTTAATTTAAGTTCCACATAAGTAGGTCTGCCGTGATTACATTGTCCGGAATGGGGCGTGATTTCCATTTCTCGTAAAAGTGCATTCATTTCCGCCGTCGCCATACGCCGCCCTGCGCGAACGCTACCGTGACAGGCCATGCTACTACATACTTCTTCTAATTTTTCTTTTAAGGATAAGGCTTGATTTAGTTCATTAAGTTCATCAGCAAGATCGAGGATTAATCCCTTAACATCCACTTTACCCAGTAAAGCAGGAACTTCTCTTACAATGATAGCCCCCTCACCAAAAGGCTCGAAAATTAAGCCAAGATCATTTAACTCGCCTTGTCTGGCCAACAATTGATCGACAGAGTTTTGCTCAATTTCCACCACTTCTGGAAGCAATAAAACTTGGCTTGGTACATTGCCATCAATCATATATTTTTTCATGCGCTCATAAACTAGTCTTTCATGAGCTGCGTGTTGATCGACGATAATGATGCCGTTTTTTGTTTGTGAAATTATATAAGTTTCATGGAGCTGTCCCCGCGCCGCGCCAAGGGGAAATTCTGATAAATCTTGTGATTCGGATGAAAGAGCCGATGTATCAACTTCTAACGCCTCATTCCTGCCCATGGGCGCATTATAGGCGTATGATCGCTCTGAAAACTCTTTTGATAAATTGGTCGACGGTAATTGAAAGTTTTGTTGATTGTGGCCGCTATGAAACGGCATTGTCGCACCGCTATATTCAGACGAAAAAGCCCCTAAAGCGGCGTTTGAAACCGATGTTGACGCTCTATGGCCAGCCTCTGATAAAGCGTGACGCAAGGCACCGACGATTAATCCTCTGACCACGCCTGCTTCCCTAAAGCGAACCTCTGCTTTTGATGGATGGACATTAACATCAACCATATCTGTCGGTACTTCTAAAAAAAGTGCTAGAACAGGATGGCGGTTTCTGGCAAGAAAATCCATATAAGCTCCGCGTACCGCACCATTAAGAAGTTTATCTTTTACGGGCCTACCATTAACAAATAAATACTGGTGCTGCGCATTGCCGCGATTATAAGTCGGAAGCCCTGCATAGCCGCCCAGGGTCATATTTTCACGTAGCGCATTAATTTCCAGAGCATTTTCGGTAAATTCCGCCCCCAATATAGCGCCAAGACGCCGCAAACGATTATCTAATAATTCCCCTTGTCCTGCCGATACTTGGAATGCTCTTCGTTCATTATCATAAAGTGAAAAAGCAATATCAGGATTTGCCATAGAGAGGCGTTTGATCACATCCAAGGTTTGTGAAAATTCAGTTCTGTCTGTTTTAAGAAATTTAAGACGGGCGGGAGTTGAATAAAATAAATCCCGCACATCAACCTGAGAACCACGACTTCCAGCCGTGGGAACAATCGCCGATTTACGACCTCCTTCTATGGATAGTTTCCAAGCCTGATCGCCATCTTGGGCTCTACTTTGAAAACTAAAGCGGCTTACCGACGCGATAGAAGGCAAAGCCTCGCCCCGAAATCCCATGGTCACAATATTAGAAAGGTCATCTTCTTTTAATTTGGAAGTGGCGTGGCGTTCTACGGCCAACTCAAGCTCATCTGCGGTCATACCAAAGCCATCATCGACCACCCTTATAAGCTCACGCCCCCCTTGAATCATAACCACTTCTATATTTTTTGCCCCAGCATCAATAGAATTTTCCACAAGTTCTTTCACAGCACTTGCAGGTCTTTCGATCACCTCACCAGCGGCGATTTGGTTTATGGTATTTTCTGAAAGAAGGCGAATAGACAAAAATCATCTCCGTGGGAATTGTTCAATTGACGTTCAAAAGACAGGACACTTCACGAAGGTATCTTTTTTAATTTACACCAAATAATGCGCGTTTGGCTAATTCCTGCGGGTCGATAACTTCGTCAATGTCTTTGGTCGGTCCATTTGGGCTTAAATAAAAGTCAGGCGGCAATGATAAAGGGGCTTGTTTTAAAACCATATATTCATCTGGTCCTCTTTGGCCGCTACAGCCAGAAAGAACTGTTAAGATGCAAATTGCCACAAAAGCCATTTTGCTTTTTGATAGTATAGAAGTCATTATGTCTACTCTTTTTTTCAAGTCTTACTCTTTTAAACCTTGTTCTTATCTTTTGCAAAGGTCGAATGAAATATTAATATCACTGCCCCTATGAAAATAAAACTATCTGCAACGTTAAATACAGCAAAATACCAATCCGTCCAATGAAACTGGAAGAAATCAGCTACAGCGCCAAACTTGACCCGATCATAAATGTTACCAAAAGCACCACCAATGATAAGCCCTATTGCAATAGAGATAAGTCGAACTTTAGCCGACTTAAGCCAGTATGCCAACATTGTTACAATAATTAAATTTAAAACCACTAAAGCCCATCGACCAAACTCAGTGTTCGCAGGTAAAAAGCCAAAACTAACCCCGCGATTCCAAACCATAACAATATCAAATATTGGCAAAATTTCGACAACACCCTTTGTCGGCAAGTGAAATATATCTATAAACCACCATTTACTAAAGCGGTCTATGATAAATACGACCACTGCGATAATGCTTCCAAACTGGACCATGGCTTATAGTACCTCTAGGGCGCTCGCACAGCGTCCGCATATATCATCATGGCCCTCGACAGTTCCTACTTCATCAAGCACCTGCCAGCAACGTTCGCATTTAATACCTAATGATACCGTAGAAACCACAGCAATATCGGCGATATCCTCCATGGTAAATGCCCCTTCTGGTGCATCGCCTTCTATTATACGGGCGTTGGACGTAATACAAATCTCTGCCATATCAATATCGTCAAAGGCAGTGATATAGCTACCATCTTTAACATAAACGTCTACCGTTGCCTGAAGGCTGGAGCCAATGGTTTTTTCACGCCGTTCAATTTCAAGAGCACCCGTAACCACTTTACGTAATAGTCTTATTTTTTCCCATTTTTGCGCAAGTTGATCATTTTTCCACGTTTGATCAATGTCACAAAAAGTCTTCAAATGCACACTATCATCATCACTTGGAAAGCGAGATTGCCATATTTCCTCAGCAGTAAAAGTCAATATTGGAGCAAACCATTTACTCACCGTTATAAAAACTTGATCCAATACAGTACGAGCAGCACGACGACGAACGGTCATTTTACCATCGCAATAAAGCGCATCTTTACGAATATCAAAATAAAAAGCCGACAAATCAACGGCGCAGAAATTATAAAGCGCATTATAGACTTTATGATAATTATAATCTGCAAAACCCTGACGCACCACTGTATCAACTTGAGTTAATCTGTGTAAAACCCATTGTTCCAACTCTGGCATATCATCATAAGATAATATCTCATCCTGTTCGAATTCGGCAAGATTACCAATGAGGAAACGCATAGTATTGCGAATTTTACGATAAGCCTCAGCTTGATTTTTAACAATTTCATCACCGATGCGATGTTCATTAAAATAATCAATTGAAGTCACCCAAAGACGTAGAATATCCGCGCCATATTGATTAATAATTTTAAGAGGATCAACACCATTACCGGCAGATTTTGACATCTTACGGCCATTTTTATCAACTGTAAAACCGTGGGTCAACACTTGATCATAAGGGGCCACACCGCGCGTTCCGCATGATTCAAGCAAAGATGACTGGAACCAACCCCGATGCTGATCCGTTCCCTCAAGGTATAAATCGGCGCTTCTTTTACCCTCACCGCGGCTTAGATCATCACGTTTTTCAAGGACAAAAGCGTGAGTTGACCCTGAATCAAACCACACATCCAAAATATCAGTGACCTGCTCATAATCATTGACATCATAGCGATCCCCTAGAAACCCCTGAACATCACCGCTGTACCACGCATCTGCGCCTTTTTCTTCTATAGCCTTTGCAATACGGTCATTGACGTCTTGATCTTTTAAAAGCTCATTGGTTCCTTTATGAACAAAAACTGTGATAGGAACCCCCCACGCCCGTTGACGAGAAACCAACCAATCGGGACGATCCTCAACCATGGCATTGATTCTGTTTTTAGAAACCCCCGGCACCCAACGCACTTCATCAATAGCCTTAAGTGCTTTGGCGCGTAGATCGTTTATTTCCATGGAAATAAACCATTGGGGCGTATTACGGAAAATAAGCGGTGCTTTTGAACGCCAACTATGAGGATAACTATGAACAATAGTATCACGGCCCAGCAGTGCGCCGACAGCTAACATCTCTTCACAAACATGATCATGAACTTTATAGACATGCTCGCCTGCAAACATGGTAATATTTTCATAATATAAGCCCGCTTCATCAACAGTAAACGGTGTCTCTAGGCCAAACTGCTGACCAACTTCGAAATCTTCTTGACCGTGACTTGGAGCAATATGCACATAGCCTGTACCAGCGTCCGTTGTAACATGGAAGCCCTCAACCACAGGAACATCATAATCATAGCCCTTGTCGTGCCATGGATGATGACAGAGAGTGCCTTCTAAATCGGCTCCTTTAAAACGACCGACTTCTTCGTAATCTGTTATGCCAACACGCTGGTTAAATTGTTCAAGAAGCGCATTAGCCACTGAAAGTTTCGCACCAACCTTTACATAAGAAGTATCACTGACCGCGTTAACTTTAATAATGCTATAATCAAATTCTTTACCGTAAGCGATCCCTCGATTACCTGGCATCGTCCACGGCGTGGTCGTCCAGATCACAATCTTGGCATCTTTGAGAGCCTCGATTGGTGATTTTACAACAGGAAAACCAATATCAATCATATGCGAGGTATGATCCATATATTCAATTTCCGCTTCTGCCAGCGCTGTTTTTTCAATCACAGACCACATGATGGATTTAGATCCACGATAAAGCCCTCCATTCATCAAAAACTTAAGCAGTTCACGAACAATTTGCGCTTCACTGTCATAATTCATCGTCAGATAGGGATTTTCCCAGTCTCCAAAAATACCAAGGCGTTTGAATTCTTCTGATTGGACACCGACCCATTTTTCCGCAAAGGCACGGCATTCAGCACGAAATTCTATTGGATCAACTTCGTCTTTATTTTTACCCGCTTTTTTATATTTTTTTTCAATCATCCATTCAATAGGTAGCCCGTGGCAATCCCAACCCGGAACATAAGGCGCGTCTTTACCCAACATTTGTTGAGTACGCACAATAATATCCTTAAGGATTTTATTCATGGCATGCCCCATGTGGATATCGCCGTTAGCATAAGGCGGACCATCATGAAGGATAAAGCGTTCGCGATCTTTGCTGCTTTTTCTAATACGGTCATAAATATTGATATTTTCCCAACGTTCTAACCACCGAGGTTCAGTGTTGGGTAAGTTCCCTTTCATGGGGAAGTCTGTCTTTGGCAGAAAAATTGTATCGCGATAGTCTTTGGTCATATCATCACTTAATATCTAATCAAAAAAATTTACACTATGTAGCAACTCTAACCCTAAAATGTCGAGCATATTATTAGGTTAAATAATCCGCTATCTTAGGGGTCGGGATATAGGATTGCTGATTTTCAGCTTTACTGTGTTTATCCCGAGCCACCTTACAGTCTTTTTCTATCTGTTGACGAAGACTTTCCAAATTATCAAATTTCATTTCAGGTCTTATAAAATCAACAAACTCTACTTTAACAGATTGATCATATATATCATGATCAAAATCAAAAATATGCACTTCTAATAAAATATCTTGCTTATCGAATGTGGGGCGTCTACCGATATTGGCAATGGCGTCCCAAGTTCCTTTTCCATCACCGCCCTCTATGATAATCCGTACGGCGTAAACACCGTATTTTGGTTCAATATAGCCATCAAGCAATAAATTTGCTGTGGGAAAATTTATGGTTCGCCCCCTTTGATCGCCTTTACGTACATGGCCCTCCACATGCCACCAATGGCCAAGCCGTTCTGCAACTTTGCGCACTTCGCCCTTTTCCAAAGCATCACGGATATTACTAGAGGAATAAATATGATCCGTTTCCATAACTTTATCGACAATGGTTAAACCGAATTGTTCTTGATCAGAAAGCCAACCCAGAACGTTGATACCCCCGCACCTTCCTGCGCCAAAACAATAATCATACCCCACAACAATATGGATCGCGCCTATTTGTTTTATCAGTAAATCTAGGACAAAATCTTCGCCTTGCATGGTTGCAAGGTCATTATCAAAAGGTAAAACAAAAAAATAATCTACCCCAAAATTTTCCAGTAGGTGCGCTTTGGTGCGAAAAGAATTTAAGCGAAATTCTTTTTGATTGGGGTTAAAAAACATCCGAGGATGTGGTTCCGTACTAAGTACAGATAAGGTTGTATGCATCTGGTGAGCGATCTTCGCGGCCGTTCCAATAACTTTTTGATGTCCCTTATGAAACCCATCAAAATTACCGAGAACAATCACAGAGCCCTTACAGTCATTGGGGACTAAATCAACATGTCTGAATATTTTCATTGAAGAATGTCTTTTTACCGTTTTTATTACTCGATATCGTCCGTGAAGTCATTATTCAACACCCTAATCCATGTATTTGATTAATTATAGTTATTTTTCATAGTATTTTCTCAATAATTATAATTTATTTTATAAAAGTTACATCAATTTGCATTCTATTAACTCTTTTTTTAGGCTCTATGGTTAATTTAAGAATATTCATAAGTAAAAACTTATAGAAATATATTAACAATAAATAAAGACAGGGAATAAAATGGCCGTAGATATGTCATTATCCATATTAATAGTGGACGACTATAAAACCATGTTAAGAATTATTCGTAATTTGCTTAAACAACTTGGATTTCATAATGTTGATGAGGCAACTGATGGTGCGGATGCCTTAAATAAATTACGTGCAAAAAGTTATGATTTGATTATTTCAGATTGGAATATGGAACCAATGACGGGTTACGAACTTCTTAAAGAAGTACGATCAGATGATATTTTGAAAGGTCTTCCATTCATCATGGTAACGGCTGAATCAAAAACAGATAACGTAATTGCCGCTAAAAAAGCAGGCGTTAACAATTATATTGTTAAGCCTTTTAATGCAGCGACGTTAAAAACAAAACTTTCTAGCGTACTTGGAGAATTTTAATGTCTTTAGGATCGTTACCTGATCAAATTGGTCCACTCGTTGATCGCTTGCGTTCTGGCGATCATTTACCAATTGCACTTCCAGAAGTTGCCGCCGTCACTGAAGTATTAATGCGATCCTTAGATAGTTACTTTAAATCTATTGACCTTACTTTATATAAAGAATGTCAAGACCTTGCTGATTATATGGAAGATGCACGATCGGAGATTTCTTCGCTTTCACCAGACGCGGTTGATGGTGTCGGCATTCCTCGCGCGGGCCTAGAACTAGATGCTATTGTCGAAGCTACTGAATCGGCTACTGATACGATTATGCAAGCCGCGGAAGATTTGATGAGTTTTGATACTGAAAATTTTGATGACTATAAAGAACACGTTAATACAGAAGTAATGAAAAATTTTGAAGCTTGTTCATTTCAGGATATTACGGGGCAAAGAATCAGTAAAGTTTTAAAAACACTTAATGATGTTGAAGAACGGGTTACTAAACTTATTTCTATTTTAGGAATAACAAGCTCAAGCGTCGCTGCGGGATCTCAGCCAATCATTACCCCTGATACTGGTACCAGTGAAGATATTGATGAAGATAATCTATTGAATGGCCCTGCCCTTTTAGGCGAAGGCATCGATCAGAGTGAAATTGACAATCTACTTGGAGATGATGGTTTTGATGCTGTTTGAGGTGGTCCTAAAAAACTGGACAGTCTGTTAAGGTGTATCCAAACGTAAA
>CALDNY010000070.1 GCA_937914685.1 uncultured Kordiimonadaceae bacterium | reverse complement strand
CTCCCTTTCATGGAGTATATCATGGTCGCTTACACAGTGAATAGGATACGCCCATAAAGGGAGTTCTTTAATGAGCTCCCTTTATTTTATTCTATGTCTTCAACATCACTGGTTGAACCATGAACCCTTGCCGCCAGAGCGGCGTTCATAAACATATCTAACTCTCCATCAAGCACTTTATCCGGTTGAAAGCTTTCCACCCCTGTACGCAGGTCTTTGACCATTTGATAGGGTTGTAAGACATATGATCTTATCTGGTGGCCCCATCCGATATCCGTTTTACTGGCATGTTCTGAGTCCGCTTCTTCTTCGCGGCGTTGTAGTTCGGCTTCATAAAGGCGCGCTTTAAGCATTTTCATGGCTGTGGCGCGGTTTTTATGTTGAGACCGGTCATTTTGACATTGAACAATAATATTTGTTGGAATATGGGTAATGCGAACCGCACTATCAGTGGTATTAACATGCTGCCCTCCCGCACCAGAAGCTCGGTAAGTATCTATACGTAAATCACTTTCATTGATATCCACTTCAAAATCATCATCAATCACAGGATAAACCCAAACACTTGCAAAGCTGGTATGGCGTTTTGCATTACTATCAAATGGTGAAATTCTCACCAAGCGATGAACACCAGATTCTGTTTTGAGCCAACCATAAGCATTTTCACCATTGATCTGAATGGTTGCCGATTTAATACCAGCTTCTTCACCATTATGCATTTCCATCAATTCGACCTTACAATGATGAGCATTGGCCCAACGCGTGTACATACGCAATAACATATTTGCCCAATCCTGACTTTCCGTGCCGCCAGCCCCTGAATTGATTTCCAAATAAGCATGATTGGCATCGGCCTCACCACTCAGTAAGGTTTGCAATTCTAATTCTCCGGCTTTATCAGTCAGTTTATCAATGGCTTTTTCCGCCTCTTGAATAATCTCAACATCTTCTTCCAATTCGCCAAGCTCGATCAACTCAATATTATCATTAAGTTCAGCCTCAACGTCATTACAAAGAGTGATAGAATGCTCTAATTTAGTTCGTTCCTGCATGAGTTTTTGCGCGTTTGATGGATTATCCCAAAGCGCGGGATCTTCGGATAGGGCCGTTAACTCGTCATAGCGTTCAAGGGCAATATCCCAGTCAAAGATGCCTCCTCAGCAATGCTAAAGATTGCTTGATTTTATCGACAGAATTTTGAACTTCAGCTTTCATTTCACAGACCAAACTTGTTATTAATATATACCACCCGTACCTGTACGTAGCTTGGTCTTTGTTTGCACTAGGGAATTTAACCCGTCAAGCACTTCTTCGTCTTTGTTTGGAAAAGTTCCTTGACGAAACGCCTCTAGAATCGTGTTCTTTTCCCCTGCTCTTGCCAATTGGCCGGTGACAGGATTAACCCGTACCAATCGCACCCCCTCTGGAATCCGAAAGGGGATGTTTTTTTGCCCTTTTAAGGCAGTGGCCATAAAATCACGGAATATAGGAACCGCAACTGATGAACCTTCTTCGTTTTTACCTAATGATCTGGGCGTGTCAAAGCCAACAAACACACCGACCACAAGATCAGGTGAAAAACCGACAAACCATGTATCAAAACTGTCATCGGTTGTACCCGTTTTTCCCGCCAATGGGCGACGAAGCGCGCGAATACGCACCCCTGTCCCCCGCTGAACCACACCTTCTAACATAGATACCAATTGATAAGCGGTCACTTTATCAAGCACTTCATCGCGTTGATCGGCCAATTTAGGCTCAGTCTGATAATTCCATTTATCCACAAGGCAGTTTTCACAAAGCCTGTTATCATTTTTGAAAATAGTCGCACCGCGACGATCTTGGATACGGTCAATTAGGCTCGGAACGATTTTCTTTCCCCCATTGACGATCATGCCATATGCTGCGGTTAGATCGAGCAGAGTGGTTTCCCCTGCCCCCAACGACATGGAAAGCAAATCAGGCATATTTTCAGTAATACCGAACCGTTCAGCGACCTCGACTATGCTATCCATTTTGAGGTTCTGCGCTAAACGTACCGTCATCAGGTTTCTTGATTTTTCAAGGCCTAGCCTCAAAGTGCTAGGGCCATAAAATTTGGAACTAGAATTACGCGGCTTCCATTTTCCAAGACCAAAGCCCTGTTCAATTACAAAGGGGGCATCAAGAATTAAGCTAGAGGGGGTAAAGCCATGATCAAGGGCAACACTATAAACAAACGGTTTAAACGCGCTTCCCGGCTGCCGTTTAGCTTGGCTCGCCCGGTTATATTCACTGCGTATAAAATCATAGCCGCCAACCATAGCAAGAACGCGCCCCGTATGAGGGTCAAGTGCCACAAGGGCGCCGTTAATGTTGGGAATTTGTTGAAGAGAATATTGTATATTTGGCGCACCTTCTTTGCTGGCTATTTTCTCAACTGCAATCACATCGCCTTGTTGCAATACTTGAGAGGCTAGCTTAATTTGAGAACCAGTTCGTTCCCCAAACAGCCAATTTCTTGCCCATTTTAATTGCTCAAGTTCAATAGTCTCTAAGGGTAAAAGGTTAAATTCTTCGTGACTTTTCAAGGCATCACTTGATGCAATAATGGCCTTATCCTCTTTAACATCAAGGACAACAGCAAGCTGCCAATTATCATTGCCAAGGGAGACATTTATTTTAAAAAATTGTTCAACCCATTCTTTATAGGGTACGGAGAATATATCGAGCTTACCAATCGATCCGCGCCAACCGTGACGACGATCATAAGTCACTAAACCTTTTTTAAGCTCACGTTCCGCAATCGATTGCAGCCGTGGTGACAATGAAGATCTAACCGCCAGTCCCCCACCATATAATTCATCATCTCCATAAGTTTTCTTAAGCTCACGGCGGACATCCTCGGCAAAATAATTTGCTTGGAAAACTTTAGCATTACCATTTTTGACGGTAACCAATGGTTTATTTACGGCCTGTTCTTTTTCCTCATTACTGATATAGCCTTCTATTTCCAGACGTCCCAAAACCCAATTACGACGGCCAACAGCGGCGGCATATTTACGCACTGGATGATAATTATTAGGGGCTTTGGGCAAGGCTGCAAGATAAGCAATCTCCTCTATTTCAAGCTCTTCTAGTGATTTGCCAAAATAATTTAAAGCAGCAGCGGCAACACCATAAGAATTTTGTCCCAGATAAATTTCATTAAGATAAAGTTCTAAAATCTGATCTTTGCTGAAGGTTTGCTCAATCCTATAAGATAATATAGCTTCTTTTATTTTTCTCTCAAATCGAACTTCCCCTGAAAGAAGAAAGTTTTTTGCCACTTGTTGGGTAATGGTTGAGGCACCAACAGGGCGGCGGCCAGTGACTACATTTTTTACATTAACCAACACCGCACGAAGCAATCCTTTAAAATCAATGCCAATATGCGTATAGAAATTTTGATCTTCAGCGGAAATAAAGGCGTCTATTACCTTTGGCGGAATCGCGGATATGGGTACAAATAATCTTTTTTCTCTTGCATATTCTTTAATCAATGTACCGTCACCTGCATATATTCGACTCACCACAGGCGGTTGATAATTGGCAAGCTGTTTATAATCGGGTAAATCGCGACCGTAAGAATATAAAATATAAAGGCCGCCAAGGGCACCAATAATACCCATAAGCAAACTCAGAACCAACGTGGCTCCCAAAATATTCTTCCATTTTTTTGACATTTCAAACATACACTGCGTTAAAAGATTAGAATCGGCTTACTATTTAGCGGTAAAATATGACAAGCATAAGGCGCAAGCAAATTAAATTTTAGTTGAACATGGTTATTAATAAATTTCAGTTAATTATAGGCAAAATTATTCTGAAAATATTTGTCGGTAGCTTTGAGGATTGCATAACCTATTTTATCATGCGTTTCTTTTTGCATTAAAAGTCTAGCGTCGGTTTTATTGGTCAAATAACCCATTTCAATAAGAACAGAAGGAACATCAATTCCTTTTAAAACAGCAAATCCCGCTGAACGCAGACTGCGTTTACGCACGAGAATAGCCTTCTGTAATTCTGGGGCCAGTTCACTGGCAAAACGATT
>CALDNY010000069.1 GCA_937914685.1 uncultured Kordiimonadaceae bacterium | reverse complement strand
ATCATTTTGCGATATTTGTGGCCATAGTTCAGGCACATATAAGCCGCCGTCGCGCGCTAAGCCTGTAACAAGAACTTCTTCAAAATTTAAAACCGGTGCTTTTCCCCGTGTACTTACATATTTCACTTAACCATATCCTTAACAATAAAATTCATTTCTTTTTAAAATGAGCTATAAAATAAATTCCGACTAACACTAATGCCAAACCAAACCAAGTCAAAGCGTAATCAAGATGATTATTAACAATATTAAATTCTGTCCTGCCTGCGACGGGATAGCTATTATCGGATTTAATTTTATTGGCATATAAAAACATAGGAAAGGCATGATCATAGCCTTGTGTTTTTGCAATGGTTTTTAAATCACCATAAAACCAAAAATTATTTTTAATATCATTTTCAGGGCCGTACCATAATTTTCCCCACGGTTTTCGAAGCAAGCCATCAATTGTCACCTCAGCGCTAACTAGAGATTGGGGACGATTTTCTTGTTGTTTAATCTGTTCAGGAACCCAGCCGCGATTGATAATAATAACGCGCCCATCAGCCATCACAAGCGGTGTATATAAATCATAGCCCGGTTCGCCATTGGGGCCAATGCTATACATCGTGATTTCCACAGAATTATCATAAATGCCCGTGACAGTAACAGCCAGATATTCAAGAGCATCTATATCATTGGCAACAGCGGGTAAATCAACAGCAACAGCGACCGCACGGCTTTGAATTTTTTCGATCAGGGACAATTTCCAATGCAATCTTTCCAGCTGCCAGTTTCCCAGAAGAAGCAACGAAATAAGCATTAATATTGTTGCTAATGTCGGCCATAGCCTTGGTTTAAATTGATAAGGAAACATTATTCATTTATCCAATTTTCCTTCACGTGCTTGATATATATATTGCATCGCCACAATCAACCCCTTTGCTGGACGTAACATAGCAATAGAACCGCCGATAATTAAGGGGGTCCAAAGAATAGCATGTAACCATAAGGGCGGTTCATATTTAACTTCTACCACAAGGGCAAGGCCAACAACAATGAAACCGAGGATCAACATAATAAAAACCGCGGGGCCATCGGCGGCTTCGAATTCTGAAAAATCTAGCTGGCAATGGTCACACTGATCAGCAAACTGAAGAAGACCGTTATAAAGTTTTCCCACTCCACAGCGTGGACAACGACACCCCAGCCCCGCTTTTACCGGCGAGACTGGGGTGTCTAAATTCTCATTACCCATGTTTTCATCAGGGTTTGGCAAAATTATTTAACCTGTAATCCCTACATAAATGCAGAAGAATAATACCAGCCAAACAACGTCAACGAAATGCCAATACCAAGCCGCGGCTTCGAAACCAAAATGATGGTCTGGTGTAAAGTGCCCCGCCATACCGCGGAACAGATTAACCGATAAGAATATGGTGCCGATCAAAACGTGGAAACCATGAAATCCTGTTGCCATATAGAATGTGGAACTATAAATACCGTCCGCAAACCCAAATGTTGCATGGCTATATTCATAAAGCTGAATGCTAGTGAAGAAGGCACCAAGCAAAATTGTAAAGAGCAACATTTGTTTAAACATAGACCGATCACCCTCAACAAGTGAATGATGAGCCCATGTTACTGTGCAGCCTGATAGCAATAGAACCAAAGTATTGACCAGTGGTAAATGCCAAGGATCAAGTGTTTCAATCCCTTCTGGAGGCCAAACAAAATTAATAGCTTCTGTCGGAAAAACGCTGGCGTTAAAAAATGCCCAGAACCAAGCGACAAAGAACATAACTTCTGAAACAATGAAGAGAAACATTCCGTAACGTAAGCCCAGTTGGACGATGGCTGTATGATGGCCTTCATGCTCGCCTTCTTTAATAACATCCCCCCACCAACTGTATGAGCAGAGAAGAACTAATAATCCTCCTACAATAAGTACCCAACTTGTTTCAAAATGCATATACATGATAGCACCCATCGCCAAAACGAATACACTAAATGCTGTAAGTATTGGCCAAGGACTTGGGTCTACCAAGTGGTAATTATGGTTTACTGCATGATGATCTGACATAAATTATCCCTTACATATCTATTCAAATTGTTTTTCGTAGTCGTCCGATTTAAAGAAAGTGTATGAAAGTGTTAGTTCTTTAATCTCGTCCAGATTTTTATCATCAATAAATTCTGGGTCAATATAAAAACTCACGGCCATATCAACTTCTTCGCCCGGTTTTAATGTTTGTTCTGTAAAACAGAAACATTCAATCTTATTAAAATAATAAGCCGTTTTAAAAGGAGTGACATTAAAGGTAGCAACACCCGTAACATCATGAGAACTTTCATTAACAGCCTTATAAAAGATCAGCGCTTCTTCACCGATCTTAACTTTTACTTTTCTTTGTTCTGGCTTAAAATACCATGGAAGGTCGCCATTAACATCTGCATTGAACAACACTGTGATTTCTCGATCCGAAATCATTGATGCATCTGGTGCATATTCCGCTATTTTAGTTGCCCCGCCGTACCCTGTGGCCTGACAAAACATTTGATACAAAGGTACAGACGCCGCCACCAGCATCGACATCATAAAGACTATGCCTAGTGCCATTAATAACGTTTTGTTATTTGCATTTTTTGTTTTATCTGAAACGGCCATAAGTTTTAAATGACCCCTAACTTAACAAGCGTAATAACAAAAAACAATATAACCAAGCCACTAAGAATTGCAGCAAGGGCATAATTACGACCAGCACGTTTTTTATGTTCTTCATGAAGTGGCATTATATAACCCTATCCAATAAATTTTCTAATCCTAATACTGCAAACAATGTAAATAAATAAAAGATTGAAAAGAAAAATACTTTTTTAGCACTGCCGCTATTTTCTTCAACAGATTTTTTATCACTGAGCAGCGCATAAGAGAGCCAAATAAACATACCCCCTAATAATGCAGCACTAGCAGCGTAAACCATTCCAGCAAAGCCAAAATATATCGGTAAAAAGCTCACCAAAACCATAGCAAGAGTATATAACATAATTTGCTTTTTAGTATATAATTCACCCTTTACAACAGGAAGCATGGGAATGCCTGCTTTGGCATAATCCTTACAGGAAAATAAAGAGAGCGCCCAAAAATGCGGCGGGGTCCACATAAAAATAATAGTAAAAAGAACAATACTCTCAATGCTCACATTCCCCGTCACTGCGGCCCATGCAATCATTGGTGGGAAGGCCCCAGAGGCACCACCGATGACAATGTTTTGAGCCGTCCGTCTTTTAAGCCACATTGTATAGATAACCACATAAAATAAAATAGTCACACTCAGTAAAATGGCAGCAATGATATTAACCGTCAAACCCATAATAAGAACGGAAGCAACAGAAAGTGCCACACCAAAATGAAGGGCAGATTGCCGATCAATACGGCCTGCGGGAATAGGACGGTCTGCTGTACGCTGCATTTTAGCGTCTAGGTCAGCTTCGTACCACATATTAAGGCAGCCCGATGCCCCAGCCGCAACCGCAATACAAAGAATAGCCGTAAAACCAATCACAGGATGAATTTCGCCTGGAGCCACCAATAATCCGATAAATGCCGTAAAAACCACAAGCGACATTACCCGCGGCTTAAGCAGGCTAAAATAATCACCAACACTTGGCAGGTTATATTCAGCGACATCTTGATTAGCTGATGCAATATCCATGTTACTTAATCTTCAATTTTAAAATTAATTATTGTCGGGTTTGATTTAAAAACCCGACAATAAATTATTTAATTTACTTAATTCTAGGCAGTTCATTGAACTGATGGAATGGCGGTGGTGATGATAGTGTCCACTCAAGTGTAGTGGCACTCTCCCCCCATTGATTATTACCAACACGTTTCTTAGAAGTTAGTGTCATAACAACACCAATGAAAAAGAAAATCAAGCCAATGAACATCACGCCATAACCAATTGATGACCAATAATTCCATAACTCATAAGCATCTGGATAGTCAGGAATACGACGTGGCATACCTGCAAGTCCCAAGAAATGCTGCGGGAAGAAAATCAGATTAACCCCAATGAATGTAAACCAGAAATGCAATTTAGAGATAAGTTGCGGATAAGGTTTACCGCTCATTTTACCAATCCAATAATACCAACCGGCATAGATTGAGAATAAAGCTCCCATTGACATGGTATAATGAAAGTGAGCTACAACATAATAAGTATCATGTAGAGCAACATCCACAGAACCATTAGAAAGAACAACTCCCGTAACACCACCAATGGTGAAAAGGAAAATCATGCCGATGGCAAAAAGCATCGGTGTTTCAAAACGAATTGAACCGCCCCACATTGTGCCAAGCCAAGAGAAAATTTTAATCCCCGTAGGCACGGCAATAACCATTGTCGCCGCTGTAAAGTATGCTTTTGTATCAACGTCCATACCCACTGTATACATATGATGTGCCCATACGATAAAGCCAACAACACCGATTGCCACCATGGCGTAAGCCATCCCTAAATAGCCAAAGATCGGTTTATTAGAGAAAGTGGAAACCACATGGCTAACAAGACCAAAACCTGGAAGGATAAGAATATAAACTTCAGGATGACCAAAGAACCAGAATAGATGTTGGTAAAGTATCGGATCACCACCGCCCGCAGGATCAAAGAAGGCTGTACCAAAGTTTCTATCTGTAAGAAGCATAGTGATCGCACCAGCAAGAACAGGAAGTGCCAACAGAAGCAGAAATACGGTAACAAGTATTGACCAAACAAACAGTGGCATCTTGTGAAGTGTCATACCCGGGGCACGCATATTAAAGATGGTACAGATAAAATTAATAGCCCCAAGGATCGAAGACGCACCTGCCGCGTGAAGCGAGAAGATCGCTAAATCCATCGCTGGTCCGGGCTGTCCTGATGTGGAAAGGGGCGCATAAACGGTCCAACCGCCGCCCACTCCTAATTGACCAGGGGAACCTTCGAAAAAGGTTGATAAAACCAATAATGTCATGGCAACAGGCAATAGCCAGAATGAAATATTATTCATCCGTGGGAAGGCCATGTCAGGAGCACCGATCATAATCGGCACGAACCAGTTACCAAAACCACCAATAAGTGCCGGCATCACCATGAAGAAAACCATGATTAATCCGTGAGCCGTCATCAGTACGTTATAGAAATGATAGGCTGAATCAACATCACCGCCGTGTAACATCGGCAGGATTTCCATTCCCGGATACATTAATTCCGCACGCATCACACCAGAGAATAATCCTCCAATGACGCCCGCTACAATGGCAAATATTAGATATAGTGTGCCAATATCCTTATGGTTAGTTGAAAGCAACCAACGGCGCCAACCTGTTGGGTGACCGTGATCGTCGCCTGAATGTGCATCGTTACTCATGTATGAAGTCTCCAATTATTCTGTTATGCTTTGCGCAAATGCAAGCTGTTGCATGCGCGGCGCATCATTAGATGCAAATTTTTCCTTAGCTTCTATAAGCCATGCTTCGTATTTTTCCTGAGATACAACCTCAACCATAATTGGCATAAAGCCGTGACGGGTACCGCAAAGCTCTGAACATTGACCATAGTAAAGCCCTTCTTTAGTGGCTTTAAACCATATTTCATTAAGCTTACCAGGCACTGCATCAACCTTTGCCCCAAAAGCGGGAATGGTCCATGCGTGAATAACGTCCGTTGCCGTTACCTGAACACGAACCACTTTATTAACAGGAACCACAACCCGCTCATCAGCGCCAAGAAGTCTTGGGTGACCAGCGGCTTTTGCTTCCTCATCACTAAGGATCACAGCATCAAATGTAATGTCATCATTATCGGGATATTCATATGTCCAATACCATTGATTGCCAATCGCTTTAATGGTCAAATCCGCTTCGGGAATGACGTCTTCTTTATAAAGCAATCTAAATGACGGAATGGCAATAACCACCAAAATCAATATGGGAACCGTTGTCCAAATAACCTCAAGCAATGTATGATGGGTTGTTTTTGATGCAACAGGATTGGCTTTTGCATTAAACCTGACAAAAATATAGAGCAAGATTAGCGTCACAAATATGGTGATCACCGTGATGATGATCAACAACATATTATGAAACTCTGTTAATTCTTCCATAATCGGTGTTGCGGCTTGCATAAAACCAAGCTGACCGGGAGTGGCATAAAATTCACCATTTTCGACGGCTACTGCAACACCAGTTGCGCTCATGAATGTTGCTATCATTGTAGCAAGTAATAAATATATTTTTTTGAACAACATGTTCCTTTTTACCCCTTAAAATACGGATATAATTCTAAAATTGCCTTTATATGTTAAAAAAAGATATCTTTAATATACTAAAGATTATTCCCTTCCCATCCATTAAAAGACCTTCAAAAAATCTTATACCAGAAAAATACCTTAGCTCAAGGAAACAATTAACAAAAATACGCATTTTTATTCACTTTGATTAAGATTAAACCTGCTCATTCGCTCTTATGGACTTAAAAATCTTTGTTTTATAGGGTAAACGGCCCAAAAAATAATGATCTTACTTAGGCTTGCAAATCACGGCTCAAATGGATATGTCTTGATAAATAATTCTATTATTCTAAAAACAGAAATGCTAAAATTTCCTTATGAACAATTTTTCAAACGATAATTCTTTCTTTTTTGCTCATTCAAAAAATGATTCTGGCCTCTCATCAACTCGCACCCAACGCCTTATTGATGAAGCACTACACGGTATGGATGACGGTGAATTATATTTACAATATGGTCAATCTGAAATGTTTTCATTTGATGATGGCCGCTTAAAAAATGCCGCCTATGATACATCAAAAGGATTTGGCCTGCGTAGTATCCTTGGTGATGTTACGGGCTTTTCCCATTCATCCGAATTAAGCGAAGAAGCGTTAAAAAGAGCCGTTGAAACCGTTAAGTCCATTAAATCAGGCAGTAGTGCGACACTGGCGATTCCCCCACTAGCCACCAATAAAAAACTTTATAGCGATGAAAACCCCTTAGGGGGCGTTGATTTTAAAGAAAAAATCAAAATTTTGCAGGAAATTGACGATTATGCCCGGTCAAAAGATCCTAAAGTATGCCAGGTCAGTTGCTCGATCGCGGGTGAATGGCAGGTTATTGAAATTATCCGCCCCGGCGGTCATCGGGTTCGTGATTATCGCCCACTCGTTCGCTTGAACATAAGTGTCGTTGCCAAACACGGCGACAGAATGGAAAGTGGCTATGAAGGATCTGGTGGACGATATACTTATAATCAACTGCTTACCTCTGAAAACTGGAAAGAACAAACCGACAATGCCATCCGCCAAGCTATTTTAAATTTAGACAGCGTGCCTGCCCCCGCGGGTGAAATGGATGTGGTCCTTGGCCCGGGCTGGCCTGGCGTACTTTTACATGAAGCCATCGGCCACGGCCTAGAGGGCGATTTTAACCGTAAGGGCACCTCCGCCTTTGCCGGCCTGATGGGGGAACGCATTGCCGCAAAGGGGGTCACTGTTGTCGATGACGGCACCTTAGATCAAAGACGCGGATCACTAACCATTGATGATGAAGGCACGCCAAGTCATTGCACCACATTAATAGAAGACGGCATTTTAGTTGGCCTTATGCAAGACCGCATGAATGCCCGCCTTATGGGAGTTGAGGCCACAGGAAATGGCCGCCGTCAAAGTTACGCCCACCAACCAATGCCGCGTATGACCAATACCTATATGTTAGAAGGCAATCAAGAGCCTGAAGAAATTCTCAGCGGTGTCAAAGACGGATTATACGCCGTTAATTTCGGCGGAGGACAAGTCGATATAACCAACGGTAAATTTGTCTTTAGTTGTACCGAAGCCTACCGTATTAAAAATGGTAAAATTGGCGCCCCAGTCAAAGGGGCTACCTTAATTGGCAGCGGCCCTGATGCCTTAAAAAAAATCAGCGCCATCGGTAATGATCTAAAACTCGATAACGGGGTCGGCATCTGCGGCAAAGCTGGCCAATCAGTCCCCGTCGGCGTCGGCCAACCCACATTACGCCTTGATGGCATCACAGTAGGCGGCACGGATTTTTAAGATCATTCAATCCACTCTGACCTCTTAAACAAAAAAGACCTCGCTATTTCTAGCGAAGTCTTTTTAATGAGTGGTGGAGCTAAGCGGGATCGAACCGCTGACCTCTACACTGCCAGTGTAGAGATCTAGTTTCTCATTCACCCTCAACCTCACTCTACATATCATATTTATCAACATTTATCCGCATAATAATTCTCATCAATACCCATTGATACTAGCTATTGTGGTAGCTATATGGTAGCTATAATTGAATTAGCTACCACCTTAGAGGACATATCATGGCTACTATTAAAGCTAAAATTACAAAACAACGCATTAACAGCCTTCTTAAAGGCGACATTGTATGGGACACAGAGATAGCTGGCTTCTGTGCCAGACGCCAAGTTAAGGCAATTGTATATTGTCTCAAGAAGCGGTTCAATGGTAAGCAGCTTTGGTTAACGATAGGAAAACACGGTGAGCCATGGACACCTGACACTGCGAGAGATGAAGCTAAAATACTACTTGGACAAATTGCCGCTAATATTGACCCCTCTCAAATCAGAGATACTTTAAAAGATCGCCCTACTGTAGAAGAACTCTGCCATAGATTTATTGAAGAATATGCTAAAGAACATAAAAAAGCATCATCAGTAAACCTAGATCAAATGAACATCAACAATCACATATTACCGTTACTAGGGAAGAAATATGTAATAGACACCTCTTTAGCAGATATTGATACGTTTAAACGCTCCGTTAAGGCCGGAAAGACAGCACGAGGATTAATCAAGGGTAAAACTACAGGCTCTCCAGTCTTAGGTGGCGAAGGCGCCGCTAACCGATGCCTTTCACTTCTTTCAACTGTATTTAATTTTGCAATTAAATTGGGCATCCGCATGGATAACCCAGTAACCCATGTAGAGAAATATAAAGAACGAAAAATCGAGCGGTATCTTTCTGAAAAGGAATTTGTAGCACTAGCTGAAGCAATTGAACAATTTAGCAAAACAAAGTCAAACCCCTACCCTATTGCTGCCGTAAAACTTCTTATTTTTACAGGTGCAAGGCGTAACGAAATTTTGACATTAAAATGGTCTGAGGTTGATCTTGCGCAGGGCATAATATCTCTTACAAATTCCAAAACGGGTCCAAAACCAATTTACATAAACGCTCCAGCCAGGGAAGTCTTATCAACTCTGCCAAGACAAAAAGATAACCCATACGTCATATGTGGAGCATTAAAACAAGCTCACTTGGTAAACATAAGAAAACCTTGGCTTCGTATTAGGTCCATCGCAACAATAACGCTATGGCAGCAAGACGAGAACATTGATCAATTTGTATGTGAGTATATAAATAAAAACAGAAAATACCCCTCTATTGTAAACGGCGGTGACAAACTAGTCCACTGAAGCGGCGATATTATATTGCTGCGG
>CALDNY010000068.1 GCA_937914685.1 uncultured Kordiimonadaceae bacterium | reverse complement strand
CCTCTCCTTTAATTTTCTCGGCTAATCGGGTGGCATTTTTCATCGCTAAGGTCAGGATTGTGATAGTACAATTTTTATGAGGGTTTGATGCAAAGATGCCACCGTCCATAATATAAAGATTATCAACATCCCAAGTCTGGCCCCATTTATTCGTAACCGACGTTTTTGCGTCATCGCCCATGCGAGTGGTTCCCACTTCATGGATAATTTCACCGCCCTCTAAGATCGCTTGTTCGGCGCTACGTTTTGCTGATGTCACCACACCGCCCATTGCCTTGATAATTTTCTCACCCCATTCTAAACCGTGAGCGATTTGGTTTAATTCTTGCTCTGACCATTTCCAATAAAATTTAAGCACGGGAATACCCCACTTATCTTTAACATCAGGATCAATTTCACAGTAACAATCAGGGCTTGCGACCATTTCACCGCGTAGGGCAAAACTGATATTGCTACCATAATTATTACGAACCGCCTCCTTAGCGGATTTTCCGTAACCATCAACATTACTGGCAAGAGACATGCTTGGTGCGCCAAAACCACCGCCAATTTCAAAATGATAGCCGCGTTTAAACTTAACATCTCCTCGGTCTTGACCCTCATAATCCCACCACGGAATATAAAGGTGATTACCGGCAAGTCCGTCTTCATTATATTTGGGGCGACCTTTTAAGGCGGGAATATATCCCGATACATCCGCGCCGGTACTATCCATTAAATTACGCCCGACCTGACCGCTTGAATTGGCTAGTCCGTTGGCAAATCTTTCACTTTTGGAATTAAGCATTAAACGTGCCGTCTCACAAGCACTCGCCGCCAAAATCACCACATCCGCATCAACACGAATATCCTCTTTTGTTTTACGATTAACAAATGTGACGCCGGAACATTTACCATTCTCATTTAAATGCACTTCCCTGACCATGGCATCGGTGATGATTTTAAGTTTACCTGTTTTATTAGCCCACGGCAGCACCGAAGTTGTGGTTTGAAATGCCGCACCAATAGAGCATCCACGCCCACAGTGGCTTGCATTAAAGCAGGCTTCCCTGTCATCAAGAGGGCGGGTCAATACCGCGCGGCGCATGGGGACGATGGGGATATTCATTTTTTCCACAACCGCCTTAACCAACAATTCATAAACCCGTGGTTTGGCGTGAGGCTGTAACACGCCTTCGCCCGAAGCTGGCACATCAAAAATGCCGGGATTATTACCAGAAACCCCAACCAATTTTTCACATTTATCATACCACGGCGCCATTTCTTCATAATCAAGCGGCCAATCAACGCCAAGTCCATCATGACTATAAGCCTTAAAATCGCGGGCATTAAAACGCGGCACATAGCGACCAAAATGATTGGTCCTCCCACCGAGCATACGAGCGCGCCACCATAAAAACTTAGCCCCTTCATTGACCGTATAAGGCTCGCCCGGCACTTGCCATCCGCCGTCTATGGTCGCGTCATAATAACCAAAGTTTTTATCGGATGTGCTGGTCCCACGCAGGGGTGCTTGATGATTTTCATTAAACATCGGAGTTTCTTCAACTGGGTCATAATCCCGACCCGCTTCAAGCATTAAAACACGCACTCCCGCATCGGTTAAGATATGAGCAGCCATGCCTCCGCCAGCCCCAGAGCCGACAATTAAAACATCATATTCAAATCCCTCAAAGACGGCCATTAAATGCTCCTTTTTATTAATTATTTAAAAAACTATAGCGTCATGTTAAGTTAATTGACAGCACTGTTTGCTATTCGTACTTTTTTATCTTAACTTTAAAATTAATAAAAATATTGGGAGAATATTGGTGGGAAAATTAGCAATTATAATCCTTTCATTTGCGAGCTTAATAGTAACATTGGCTTACGGACAAGAGGCAAACAAAGTTCCAGAAGCCACAGAAATATGGAATGCGGAGCCAATAAAAGTGACCCCGGGCGCAAACAATAGCGCGCCCTCTGATGCTGTTATATTGGACGCATCCATGTGGCAAAGCGTGGATGGTGGGGCAAATCCGTGGCAGATTGAAAATGGCGTTATGACCGTCAATCCCGGCACTAAAGATATTCACACCATAAAATCATTCGGTAATGTTCAACTTCATATTGAATGGCGAATTCCCATGCTTGATGATAAGTTTAAAGACCAAGACCGTGGCAATAGCGGTGTTTTCTTACAACAATTTTATGAAGTTCAAATACTCGATTCCTACACAAATAAAACCTACAATAATGGACAGGCAGGATCGCTTTACAAACAATATATCCCGCTGGTTAATGCAACAAAGCCAGCCATGCAATGGCAATCCTACGACATTATCTATACGGCGCCTCTTTTTGGTAAAAATGACAGCGTCATTTCGCCCGCACGCATGACCATTCTTCATAATGGCGTGCTTATTCAAAATAATGTGGCTTTGCTTGGACCCACAGAATATATCGGCAGTCCCCATTATAAAAAACACGGCGATTTACCAATTTTCTTGCAAGATCATAATCATAAAGTAAGCTATAGAAATATCTGGGTTAGGGAGCTTTAATTAAAGTAGAAAACATATGGCCGATATAGTCACCATAAAAGTAGCTACGCTTGACGATGAAGTTCGTATCAACCAACTTCATCATGCTTCATTTTCATCATTATTATCATCCCGTTATGATGATAGTATACTTGAACAAATAGTTCCCATCGTGTCCAAAGTAAACTTAGACCTCCTTAATTCAGGCTCCTATTATATGGCGTTGAATGATCAAGGAGAAATTGTTGCGTGTGGTGGTTGGACCCACGAAAATCCATCGACGCGAAAACGAGAAGCAGGCATTGCTCATATTCGTCATTTTTCCACCCACCCCGATTGGGTGCGTCGAGGTATCGCGAAAAAGCTCTATAATTACTGTAAAAAAGAAGCACAGGAAGTGGCAGTCACTAAATTCATATGTTATTCCACCTTAGGAGCGGGTAGTTTTTATGAAACTCTTGGTTTTAAAACCATTAAACAATTTGATCTCGCCATGGGAGAGGGATTAAATTTCCCCACTATTTTAATGGAATGTGACCTTTAATAATTTCTATTGATTAAGGAATATTAAGAATGGTTTACTTCCTCAACGCCTCTGACAATAAATAAAGAATATCGCCGCCAAGGGTTGCACCTGCCACTGCCGTAATAGAACCAATAGGATCATAAGCAGGGGCAATTTCCACAAGATCCGCCCCAACAATATTAAGCCCTGCAAGCCCCTTTAATATTTTACGACCCATTATAACCGTTGGCCCACCCGAAACTGGCGTTCCCGTACCGGGTGCATAGGCTGGGTCAAGAAAATCAATATCAAAGGTAAGATAAGCGCACTTATCACCAACCCGTTCTTTAATACGCGCCGCCACTTGGGAGGCGTTCATTTCATCAAGCTCATCGGCGTAAATAATTTCAATATCATGGGTATTGGGGTTCGGCGTTCTAATGCCCAATTGAATGGAATGCTCTATATCTAATAGGCCTTCTTTGATGGCGTGATAAAACATTGTTCCATGATTATAATCTTCATCAACCCAAGTGTCTGTATGGGCGTCAAAATGAATAAGCGCCACAGGGCCATATTTTCTAACGTGCGCTCTAAGCAACGGCAACGAAATAAAATGATCGCCGCCCATTGCAAAACAAGCCGTACCGCTTTGAATGATTTTATCGCTAGCCGCTTCCAATTCTGCCACCATCCGTTTTGGGTATCCAGCAAAATTACAAATATCACCGCAATCAATAACCTTGTGATATTCGGCAATATGATAATCCCACGGCCAGAGACCAAATTCAAATTCACCAACCAAGGTGGATTGCTCACGCATAGCCCGCGGGCCAAAGCGCGCACCGGGACGATTAGTGGTTCCAAGGTCATACGGCACACCAAGAATAGCAATATCTGCTTTTTCTAAATCTTTCGATATAGGAAAACGCATAAAACTGACTGGACCAGAATAAGCCTCACTCCACCAATTATCTAACATTTCATCATCGCGTGCCATTTTTTTTCCTCATAATTATTGTTAAATAATAGTCTATAAAAACTTGATCCTTCAATCAATGTTTTCTAAGGCATTAATAAATTTTTTAGGTTTTTATTGTCTCTCACTGATGTTTAAGGCGAATGATTACAAACGCTGAAATAAGCAGAGGCAGACCTAAGAGCGTAAAAAGCTCTAATCGGCCCCACTGTGCTTGCATCAACATACCTGCGCTAATAGGGCCAAATATAGCGCCTAATCGTCCGACACCAATGGCCCATCCTGTACCTGTGTTTCTAATATGTGCAGGATATACGGCTGGCACTTGAGTATAAAGGCCGATCATCGAGCCAAAAACAAAAAATCCCATCAAAAATACAAAAATCAGCAACATATTCATATTCTCAGCAATGGCGCCAAAACCAATCATCATTACCACACAAAGCACCATATAACTTGCGATCAATTTCAAGGGTGAGAATTTAGACGCCAAATAACCCAAGATAACCGCGCCAATTATACCACCAACATTCATCAACACACCACTATTGATAGCACCAACTTCACCGACGCCTAACCCGGTCATGATTTTAGGCGTCCAACTTAAAAGAAAGTAAAAAGTAAACATCACCATAAAAAAACAGACCCATAATGAAAAAGTGCGCGCCCGCAGTTCAGGGGAGACTATTGCCAATATGCCTTTTGATTTTGATTTAACCTCTCTTAAAAATTCTTTCGGTTCAGGCAGGCTTTTTAAGGCAAAAGGGATCATAATGAATGACATTAAAGAGCCAAAATAAAATATAGCCCGCCAGTCATAAAACGTTACTAAATAAGCGGCAACCACGCCGCCGATGGTCGCACCAATCGGATAGCCCGTTTGCATGACACTGACCGCTAATTCGCGCCATTTTTTGCTGGAATATTCAGAAACAATTGTATTTAAACTAGCCAGCATTCCACCGATTCCAAGCCCCGTGAAGACCCTTGTTGCTGACATTTGATAAAAATTAGCGGCTAATGCAGAGCCCAGCATACCGATACTGATAACCATTAAACAAACAAGTATTATAATCCTTCGCCCAAATTTATCGGCAAGCGGGGCTAAAAATAAGGAACCAATCCCCATTCCCACCAAACCAGAACTTAATAAAGCACCAATATCCTTTGGCCCCAAGTTCCACTCAGAAGATATGCCTGGAGCGGCAAAGGCAATAGCAAGCACATCAAATCCGTCGAGCATATTAATCACCATGCAAATACTTATTGCCATTACTTCCAATTTTACGCCGTTAGGATTTTGCCCCGTCGATGTTTCTATCATTTTAACCCCTTATGTTTTTTAATTATTATTTTTCGACGTTAACATATCCAACATCACCACGCATTTTTATTTGCGTGCCAAAAGGCGCAGACCTTTCAATAAGATCATTGATGATTTTCTTCGCCAAATCACCTTTGGCCAATAAGGGCCGTCCGCGAACCTGAACCTCAAGTCCATATCCCAATGTAATCGGATAAAGTTTTAATTCTTTAAGGGCTGGGCCGTTAAATGTCGGAACCGCGATTACCGATTCCCAAATTTCACGATTAGCTGGAAAGCCTTTAGTGCCATTATCATAACGCGCGGCATTAAAGTCTGCCACATGGGCATTTTCATCAAGTCCATAATTCTCATAATTATCCGAAGGCAATCGCAGTAATGTTTCATTTTGGAAAATAAAATCACCCAGACTATATAAAATGGGCTTTCCTTTATATATCTCAATGCCGCGCAAGGCATGGGGACCATGACCAACAAAGACATCCGCCCCCGCATCAATCACCGCCCGTGCAAAAACAGGAATAAAATCAGCGGCAATTTCTCGACGGTTTTTTTGTTCGTGGGCGTGAATAGTAACAATCACATAATCTGATAATTTCTTGGCATTTTCAATTACAGCAACAATTTCCGCCACGTCTTTTTGATTAGCTACGCTTTGAATTTCGGCTTTAACACCCGACTTAAACCAGCGTCCATAAAGCTTAAATTGATCGGGTTTATCATCGCTCGTTCCCATTGGGTTGCCGTCTTGATCCGTAAAAAGACCAAGCATCTCACCCGTTTTACGCAAAGCAGAAAAATCCGCCTCGGGCAAAATAGTCGTGCTTGAATAACGCAGTGGGTTTAACCCCGGTCTTGGCGGCACATTATCGCGGGATCGTCCCGCTGCCATATGACTTGCGAAGGTTGAGGCTATAGAAATTAAAGCAACGCGTCCTTTTGGCGTTTCAAAAAACTTAGCTTCTCTGGCTTCGGCGAGGCTGGCGCCGACGCCCGCTTGAACTAACCCCGCTTCTGCCACATATTTTGTAGTCATTTCCATGGCCGCAACGCCGTAATCACCGGTATGGTTATTGGCCCGCGATACCATATCAAAACCGGCCCAGTTAAGTTCCTTGGCAAGAGCAGGATCACCGCGCATCCATGTACCACCACTAACCGCCATGGGGTAGCTTTCATAATCATGAAACAACATTTCAAGGTTGGTAAAAGCAACATCGCTTGAACGAATAAGGCCAATCATTTTAACAAACTCAGGTTCTTTATAAATGGACAATGGTCGAGTGATAATAGAATCCCCCGTCAACGCCATAGTAAAATTCTGATCCGCCACCGCATGTTGTGCCCCTGCTACATTTACCGTCACTAAAAATGAAACAAAAGCGCCTAATATACCGCTTAAATATTTTTGCATAAGTTCTCTCCCACCATTTACCTTAGACAAACTATTCCAACAGATCAAACGGCTTTTTAATCTCATTGCATATCATTCGTAGTTATGTAAATCTAACTTTCATCAAAATATAATTACGGAGGGAAATACTATGGATATGTTAAGTGCAGAAAACCCAATTTTTATCACTTATATGATCGCAGCCGCGATTATGATTATCAAAATTATGGCTCAAGGATGGATGACAGTTTACAGAATGCTCAAAAGCGATTCCGGTCTGGTCAGTCCCGAAGACTTACAAGTAGGATTGATTAATAGAAACCCACGCGCTGAGCAACTTGGATTAAACGATTATGTAGACCGCTCACGACGCATGCACCGCAATGATTTAGAGAATATCCCAGCATTTCTCGCTTGCGGCTTACTGTTTGTTGTGACAGGCCCGACCGTGATGCTCGCCAATATACTCTTTTATGGTTTCGTTGGTGCTCGCCTCATTCATGCGGTTGCTTATGCCACAAAACAAAGTCATGAGGTCCGCGCCACTCTATATACAATCGGTTCAGTGATTGTCATTATTATGGCCATATTAGTGTTGAAATTTGCCCTAGGCTAAAACACCTCTAGCCTGACCGACTAATGGCTTGCTTGCCATTATAGACAAGACGCGTTGACCATGGAATTGGATTTCTCAGCGCGTGATGGGCCATACATGCGCCTTCCGCTTCATCAAGAAGGTCTTTAATTCTATCTTCTGTTTCTGGGCTTTCAATAATGACATGAGTTTCAACCATTTCGCATTGCCCTTCTGTGGTATAACCAAGCTCACGCATAGTCCCAAGGTTGGTCATAAATTTAATGCGCTGTTCTAATTTCAAACTATCAACTTGAATTTTACGGGCTGTTAAAATATCCGTCAAATGGGTCATTAAGCAAAACCCTATACCGGCGGCAAAAAAAGCAAGCGGCGGCGGTGCGGTATCATCGCCAACAGGCGGTTGTTCGTCACAATAAAGTTTAAGAGGGCTAAAGCCGGGAATATTGACCTGCACGACCCCAGTTTTCTTTTGCCTATCAAAAGCCTCCGCCACGAGATTCACCTCAAAATGCAAAGGTTCTGGTGGGCGTGCTTTTTTAAAAGGTGATATTTGATATTGTGTTGGAACGGATTGTTCTTCGGCCCGTTCGCCCACATGATAAAGTTTATTTTCAGTCATATTACCCGATCTTTGATTTTATATTTATTTTTCAAGTACGTTGGAATCTTCAAATTTGCCGTCACTTTGTTTAACCCGTTCTCCAACGATAATTTGATCCCCTTTTAAGGTGATTTCCATAAAATCATGGGCAACCGTGAGCGGGCCTTTATAATAAGGACGCGTACTGACCATAAGGTCATTTTCCGTGATCCCTGGCGGAATAATATGAGAATAAACTGCCATTCTCGGCTTTGCGGTTTCAAACACCATCGCTGTCTGCATTGGTGTTGAATGAACCGATAGGCTGACATTGGCAAGGTTGGCCTCTTTACTAGCCCCCGGCGACGGTACTTGAACTTCATGAATTAAAAGATCGACCCCTTTGCCTTCAACATTCAATTTGCTAGCCGCTGTTGATCGGGTATCCCCTGAAAAGACAACCGAGTGTCCTTTATAATCCATTCGAAAACCTATGGTTTGACCTCGCAATCCCAAAAGCTTACCATTTTCCATATTGATCGGCATATGTTCAACATCAAAGGCGCTGATTTTCAAACCATCTTCATCAAAAATCACCCCGTCTGAAACTTCATCAATCTCAAACTCAGTCCCCGCTAATGGCACACCAACCATGACCCGATAATCAATATCCCATTGATAAGCTTTTTTAATATTTTCCATCATATCTTTGATGCCAACGGGCCCTTGTATTTTAAGGGGAACGCGCCGGCCAAATAACCAACCACTTAACCAAACGCTAGGAATGCTTACCGTGTGATCAAAATGAAGATGGGTCACCAAAACATGGTCAACCCCGCTAATCATTTCAAACCCACCCGCTTCAAATAACCGCTCACGCATGCCGGGCCCTGCATCGACCAAAATACGGTGATCGCCTACTTCAACCAATATACTGGGGCCATAACGTTCTGTCGAAGGTCTCGGCGCTCCAGTTCCTAAGAATGTCAATTTCATAGTATCATTATCAGCGGAAACCGGATTTTCTTCTGCTATAACAAAATTCGTCATCAACAAAAAGGCTGATAAATATGTGGCGATTTTTAACAATTTCATTTTCCCTACCATTCTATGTGGTTGCGTTTTATATTTTCTCAATTAATAATAAATCATATGCTATTGCAAATATTAAGCATAACCAAGCTCTAATTTCTTCATACTAATAAAGAATATACATAGTGAAATGACATTAAAAATTAACAATCGCCATATGCGTAAACTTTGGTTAAACACAACCGGCCTTGCCTCACCACAGACGGGGCCAATTGATGTTATGAAAATCATAAAAGAATTGGGTTTTGTACAACTTGATACAATCCAAAATGTTGCCCGCGCCCATCACCATATTCTTTGGAGCCGCAACCAAAATTACCGCGAACCTATGCTCGATCATTTGCTGAGCTCTAAGGAAAATATATTTGAGCATTTTAGCCATGATGCCTGCGTAATCCCTATGGAATATTATCCCATGTGGACCAGACAATTCGGCAGGTTAAAAAAATGGCTGGATAATTCAAATTGGTTCAAATCCTTGCCTAATCATTCCGCGCGAG
>CALDNY010000067.1 GCA_937914685.1 uncultured Kordiimonadaceae bacterium | reverse complement strand
ACCAAAACACGCGACCTTACCCAAGATGAGGCCAAGCAAGCCATGGCCATGATATTGGCTGATCAGGTCACTCCCGAACAATTAGGGGCGTTTTTAATGCTACAGCGCCTTAAAGAAGAAAGCGCCGAAGAAATAGCAGGCTTTGTACAAGCCGCACAGGAAAGTTTTATACTACCAGAAAATCACCCCCAAGTTGACCTTGATTGGTCGAGTTATGCCGGCAAGAAAAAACAATTGCCTTGGTTCTTATTGGCCGCTTTACTCTTGGTAAAATCTGGCGTGCGTATTTTTATGCATGGCACCGAAGGGCATACCGAGGGAAGAATTTATACCCGCGATGTTTTAAAGCAAATAGGTTTTCCCGTTACAAATACATTAGATCAAGCCAGCGCATCGTTGGAAAAATCAGGGTTTGCATATTTGCCACTGGAATATCTTAGCCCTGTTTTTAATCGGCTTATTGATCTAAAGCATATATTAGGCCTGCGTTCGCCCATTCATACAGTAGCGCGAATGGTGAACCCTTTTAAAGCTGCCGTAGTGTTACAGGGTATATTTCACCCAACGTTTATGCCCAAGCATCAAATGGCCGCAAAATTATTAAATCAACCCCATTTAGCGGTTTTTCGCGGTGAAGGTGGTGAAATTGAATGTCGTCCTAATAAAGCCTTTAAGGTGATGACCTGTCATAATGGTCAATTAGAAAGTGAAAGCTGGCCACAGCTCTCCCCACAAAGCCATCAGGAAATTGACGCAATATTAGATATTTCTAGACTAGAAGCCATATGGTCGGGCGAAGTTACTGATCATTATGCCACTGCAGCCATTAAAGGGACACTTGCTGTGGCCCTTAAATCACTGGCGAAGGCAAGCACGGTTGAGGACGCACTAGCAATGGCAGAGCAGATGTGGCAAGCTCGGGATGTCAATAACTTCGGGATCTAAGATGACATCTTTTTATCTATCGGCTTCCCACAAATCATCAGGAAAAACCAGTGTTTCAATTGGCTTGGCGGCAGCAATGGTTAAACGGGGAATTTCAGTTCAAACCTTTAAGCGT
>CALDNY010000066.1 GCA_937914685.1 uncultured Kordiimonadaceae bacterium | reverse complement strand
AATGATTTTCCAAACCAATTGGTAATTCACTTTATTTTCAATTTTAAGGGAAAGCCATTTTCGAGATATTTCTGTTTTTTCAAGCTCACTGATAGAATTCATTGCCTTTTGGATGACGCTGGCTAAAAGAGGGAGGTCTTTGCGAATTCCCATAAACACACCCCCAGCATATTCTGTTTCACCAACAACAACAATATTAACAAAGCCGCCTTTGGAAATATAATATGACGTTGTCATTATATCACCTATAAAAGCATCTACTTGGCCTAACGATACCATTTTCAATGCTTCATTAATTGATCCCGCTGTCACAACATCAAGATTAGGATAATTTGTAGCCCTCCAATCATTGATGGTATAGCCTTTTACTTGAACCAATTTTTGATTAGCCAATCCTTCGACATTTCCATAAATCGGCGCACCCTCCCGGGCGAAAATCATATATGTTGTGGTAAAATATTTTTCCGTGAGAATAAATTCTTCTTTTCTCTGTTCTGTAAAGCCCATGGCAGACATCATTTGTGCTTCACCGGATCTAACTTTCTCTAGTGCCTCAATAAAACTGCCACTGTTTGCCCATTGAAACTTAATATTAAGCTTAGCTTCAATTACTTTAAGAAAATCACCCGCAATACCACTAATCTCACCATTTTCATCAATCATTTCAATGGGTGCCGTTGTTGGGTCGACAGAAACTTTAATGACACTGTGATCCGCCAACCATACAGTCTCATCTGAGGTCAGGTTTAATAAATTTTCTGGTATAAAATTTGTTTGCCATTTTCTTGAAATTTCTAAAAATTCTTCGTTGGTTATGGCCGCCATGCCTTTTCTTAGAATGTCCATCAATAAAGGATTATCTTTATGAACCCCAAGATGGTGACGAAACATATCATCATCAGCAAAGACGTAATCATTACCGATGACCTCTAAGCCGGGAATATAATTCTGAACTATAGAATAATTAAGCGTAATGAGAGAACCTGTAAAAACGTCAATTTGCGATGAGGATAATGCGCGCAGTGCATCTGCAACATTTGTATATTCCACTAAATTAAAATTTGGATGTTGTGTTTTATAGACCTCGGTCAGAAAGTATCCTTTTATTACGCCAATTTTTTTATCTTCCAGATCATTAATGCTGTTAATTTTTGGCGACCCTACGCGGCCAAAATTGACGATTGGTACTTTAAGGTAAGAATCCGAAAAATTAATATATTGAGCCCGGCTTTCCGATTTGAGGGCACTATGAAGGATGTCTATTTGTTTATTCTTAACCATCTCGACAAGTTCTTGCCAAGTATGATTGCTGATATAATCGATTTTTAAGCCAACTTTTGATGCTATTAAATTCAGATAATCAATAGCAAACCCCATCGGTTGGCCATCACGCACAAAATCAAAAGGGGCAAGATCCATATTATTAGTCGCCGTAACCATTGGATGGTCAGCAATCCATGCCTTTTCTTCAGAGCTTAATATCACTTCAGTTATGGATTTTTGTGCAGCAACATTCCCTGAACTAACCAACATCAGCAATAAAATACTAAGTAAATTTAAAAACCACCTTTTAATATACATGTTCCCAACCAATTGATTAATAATATAAAACTACATAAAAGGGTAAAGAATAGTCTCAATAGGTTAATAATTTACTATCAAAAAATAGTGAGTTCAAATAAACACACTAGGTGGGAATCCCTTAATTTGAGGTGGTCCTAAAAAACTGGACAGTCTGTTAAGGTGTATCCAAACGTAAAT
>CALDNY010000065.1 GCA_937914685.1 uncultured Kordiimonadaceae bacterium | reverse complement strand
GGTCAAAAATATAAATGTCAAACATATTTGGCGGACTAATATTTCTAAAAACAATGAAACACAAAACCCACAACAAATAACATCTAATATTGCTGAGGCCACTGACCCACGTTGGTCAAATGATGGCCGCTTCATATTATTTTTAAGCAAACGCGGTGATGATAAATATAAACAAATTTACATTCTGCCCCAAGGCGGCGGTGAAGCAGTCCGCCTTAGCAATCATGCGACCCCCGTCTCATCTGCTCAATGGTCAAAGGACAGCAGAGAAATATATTTCCTGGCCAAAGATAAAAAAAGTGATCAGCAAATTAATCGCGAATTAGAAAAAAATGATACTTTTAAGTTTGAACAAAATTACCAACAAAAGCATCTTTGGAAAATATCCACCCTCAACGGACAAGAAACGCGCATTAGCTCGGGTGATTATACTGTCACAAGTTTTGAACTCTCTCAAAATGGTGAAAAAATTATTTATAAACGCGCGCCAGACCCCCTCCTTGATTCAGCTTCAAAAAGTGAAGTTTGGATTATGGATAGGGCTAATTTAAAAACCACACAAATCACATTCAATGATAATTATGAGATTAACGCCGAACTATCCCCCGATCAAAAATCATTGCTTTATATTGCATGGACCGATGAAAATGATCAGCCTTATTTTGAAAATAATCTATTCATTATATCTGCACAGGGCGGCAAAGCCCAAAAAATGCTTGGTAATTTTGATCATGACATTCAACAAGCTCACTGGTCGAAAGACGCAAATAGCATCTATTTTAAAGCCAACCTTGGCGTTCATAATGAATTATTTAAGCTTAACGTAAAATCAGGCCAAATATCACAACTGACAGACGCTAAACATACTGTTAATAGCTGGCATTATCTACCAGAGATCAACAGCCATATCATGTCTATCAAAACCGCTCACAATAATGGTGATTTTTGGATTTTAAATAACAAATCAAAATCAAAGCCCGTAAAAATAACCCGAATATTTGACCACCTTGAAAATGATTTTGATTTGCCACAACAAGATATCATCCGCTGGAAAGGTCAGGACGGCGTCACCATAGAAGGCACCATCATTTATCCTAATAATTATCAGAAAGGAAATCGTTATCCATTGGTCGTACAAACCCACGGCGGACCAAGGGCTTCTGATCAATGGGGAATATATAGTAACACATCATACGGCCCCGTGCTCGCGGCTGCGGGCTATGTTATATTGCGTCCTAATTATCGCGGCAGTGTTGGTTACGGTGATGAATTCGTCCGTGATATGGTTGGTTCTTATTTCAATCAAGCCCATTTAGACGTTATGGCAGGTGTCGATTACCTGATTGATCAAGGCATTGCAGATGGCGATAAAATGGTCAAAATGGGTTATAGCGCCGGGGGTCATTTGACCAATAAAATCATTACTTTCACAGACCGTTTCAAGGCCGCCTCCTCCGCCGCGGGCGCCGTTGATTGGATTTCAATGTATAGCCAAAGCGACACACGAACTTACCGCACCCCGTGGTTTGGTGGCACCCCATGGCAGAAAGATGCACCGATCGAGACTTATTGGGATCAGTCCCCCTTAAAAGACATCGCCAATGTATCAACCCCGACCTTGATCATTGTCGGCGGCGCCGATGTGCGGGTTCCTAAACAGCAATCTATTGAACTCTACCGCGCCTTAAAATCCAACGGCGTAAAGACAGTTTTATATATCGTCCCCAGAGAAAACCACATTTGGAAGGAATTGCGCCATAAATTATCAAAAATGAATGTGGAAATGTCTTGGTTTGAAAAATATGTCAATGATAGAGTTTTTAAAAAACAAGAAATTTACAAAAATGAAAATGACCTAACCAAAGCAATCGTCGTAGATTAATGGCAGGGTTTGAGCTTA
>CALDNY010000064.1 GCA_937914685.1 uncultured Kordiimonadaceae bacterium | reverse complement strand
TAAAACACTAAGCCTTTGATATATTGGTCGGAATGACAGGATTTGAACCTGCGACCCCTTCACCCCCAGTGAAGTGCGCTACCATGCTGCGCCACATTCCGTTAGACCAAATATGGACGCAATATAGCGTTACATCTACCCCCCTGCAACAGGCCAATTGATCTTTTGTTAAAAAATTCATAACATGTTGATCTAAAACAGATATAGGGAAAACTCATGTTTAGAAAAACAATATTACCGTTGGTCTTTAGCCTTTTTTTCATTCAAACAATTCAGGCAGAAGAAAAATATGATGTCAGTAATATTTATTTTCATATGGGAGTGATCGGAGCCTTTGCGGAGATGGTCAATCTCGATGTTAAGAAAATTGGCCTTAGTGAAATGTTTAGCGCCTCTGATGCGACAAAATATGAACCGATCATTAAACAAATCACCCAGCGCAATGGTGTGCTTTATTACCGCGAAGATAATTTTCTTGTTACCGATTTATATCCAGCGATGAAAACCCAAGGATTAAGTCTGTTTTTAATTTACAAAGACGATAGTCTTGATCAATATCTTGCCCTTAAAGAAAAGAAAAAAAATCTTATAGCCGAAAATAAATATGATAAAATCGCACGATATGAAATTGCTTTTCAATTTGGAAAACTGCTCAGTTACCCAGATAAAAATATCAAAATATTACTGAATAAAAACGAAAAGCCTTAACTGCCGCTCAATGCGTTTTTAAGGGTTTTTCGAACACTGACAAGACGATCTCGAATTTCTTTTAAAGAAGCCGCTTCTACCATATCTTCATTTGATGCTTCAAGACTTGGTGCTTCTTCGCCGCTTTGAATGATATAGGTTTGATGGACAACCGCTTTAACTCCATGTTCTCGCAAAAGTTTCTGCGCCCCTTTAATGGTATAACCATCATCATGAAGTAATCCTCTGATGGCATCAATTATTTCCACGTCTTCAGGGCGATAATAACGCCGACCACCACCGCGCTTCATGGGTTTTATCTGGCTAAACTTGCTTTCCCAAAATCTCAGCACATGTTGAGGAATGCCGATACTATCAGCAACTTCACTGATCGTTCGAAACGCATTGGGAGATTTTGCTTGTTTTGAAGTTGGCATCTAGCGCAATTTCTTTCTATGCAATCTTTCTATGCAATGATGGTAATTTTTCTTGATCGAACAAAAATCAACACCGACTGCAAAATAATAACGGATTATGAACTGCTTACGCGGTCTTTCAAAACCTGAGAAGGTCTAAAGACAAGAACTCTTCTAGGTTCAATGGGAACTTCTTCACCAGTTTTTGGATTACGACCGATACGTCCACCTTTATCGCGCACGATGAAGCTACCAAATGATGAAATTTTGACATTATCACCTCGGGTCAGATTGGCGGCAATCTCGTCCAAAACTGTTTCAACTAAATCCGCAGATTCGTTTCTTGAAAGCCCAACTTCCTGATAAACCGCTTCGATTAAATCAGCCCTAGTTATTGTTTTTCCGCTCATATTCACACCCTTATCTGTTTCCACTAGCCTACTGTAACTGGATTAGTCGGTCAATATCAAAGGGATGGGATAAGTTCCTAATAGACTAGTTTATGTGCCAAAATGAGATAAATAGACAAAAATAACACTAAAACCGCAGTAAAATTTTCTTTTACCACCTTAATAGACAAGCACCCCAGGTGAATCCACCACCCATTGCCTCTAAAATGATGATCTGACCTTGGGTGATTCGCCCATCTCTAACTGCCACATCAAGCGCAAGTGGAATAGAGGCGGCGGAGGTATTGGCATGTTTTTGCACAGTGATAACAACCTTATCCGCAGAAATTTTAAGTTTGCGGGCTGTGCCGTCCAAAATACGTTTATTGGCTTGGTGAGGAACAATCCAGTCTACCTGTTTTGAGGTCATGCCGGTTTGGTCTAATACTTCATTAACCACAGAAGCAAGATTAACCACAGCATGGCGGAATACTTCCTGACCTTTCATACGAAGGTGACCAACCGTTTGTGTCGAAGAAACACCACCATCAACATAAAGAAGATCATTATAACGTCCATCAGAATGAAGCTTCGATGCTAAAATTCCCCGATCTTGATTATCACCATTGCCCATTTGGGCGGATAAAATAACTGCTCCCGCCCCGTCACCAAAAAGAACACACGTGGTGCGGTCTTCCCAATCAAGGATGCGAGAAAATGTTTCAGCGCCGATCACAAGCACATTTTTCGCTTGCCCTGCTTTAATATAAGTATCCGCCGTAGTTAGGGCAAAAATAAAGCCTGAACAAACGGCCTGGATGTCAAATGCTGCCCCCTTGGTAAGGCCGAGTTTGCGTTGTACTGTTGTTGCTGTCGAAGGAAAAGTTTGATCTGGTGTCGAAGTTGCAACAATAATAAGATCAATATCATCTGCTGCCATATTGGCCTGAGCCAAGGCATTTTTAGCAGCCTGAACAGCCAGATCGGATGTCAGTTCATCATCAGCAGCGATATGACGACGTTCTATTCCCGTACGTTCAATAATCCACTCATCTGTTGTATCTATTTTTTTTTCTAAATCTTTATTGGTGACTATATTTTTTGGAAGATATGACCCTGTGCCGGAAATGACCGAACGAATGATACTCATTACTTTTGTTCCTTGATATTCATTTCTAAAACTACATTTTTATGGCCAGCGCTCACACCATTAACATCTTCATCAATATGATCAACATCATCATTGCTATTAAAATTTATTAAATCCCGGGTAATTTTACCCGCAAGATCATTTTCCGCCATATCGATAGCTGCGCCAATGGCACTGGCAAAGCCACTGGCTGTAGCACCGCCATGACTTTTAATAACAAGTCCATTTAACCCTATAAATACGGCACCATTATGATTGTTAGGATCAAGATGATTTTTCAGAGCCATTAATGAAGAACTGGCAAATAAAGCACCGATTTTCGACATAATATTCTCGTTGAGAGATCTTTTCAAAAGGCTTGCAATCATTCTTGCTGTGCCTTCTGCTGTTTTAAGGGCAATATTACCGGTAAATCCGTCGGTCACAACCACATCAACTTCACCACTTCCAAGACTGTGTCCCTCAGTGAAACCTTTATAATTCATAGGAATGTTAGCCTCGCGTAGCATTTTATCGGCATTTTTAATTACATCACTGCCTTTTAATTCTTCAACACCAACATTAAGAATGGCCACCGTCGGTTTGCTAACACCAAGTACCGTTCGGGCGAATGCCGCCCCCATGATAGCAAATTGCACTAGGTTATTTTCATCACATTCAACATTAGCCCCAAGGTCAAGCATAACACTTTCGCCGCGACTCGTCGGCAATAATGAAGCGAGAGCGGGGCGATCAATGCCTGGCATTGTTCTTAAAATAAATTTAGCAAGCGCCATTTGCGCGCCCGTATTGCCTGCAAGTACCGCAGCACAAGCCTCACCATCTTTGACGGCTTGTATGGCTTGACCCATGCTACTATCACGACCACGGCGCAAAGCTTGGCTTGGCTTTTCATCCGCGGAAATTATTTTGTCTGTATGTCGGACTTCACAGCAATTTTTTAACATGGGGAAACGGGTTAAAAGTGGCACGATCCGTGTTTCATCACCAAAAATAAGATAACGCAAATTCGGCACTCTCTCACGTGCTATACTCGCTCCCTCGATCACTATTTCAGGCGCATTATCGCCGCCCATAGCATCCAATGAAATTATAAGTTCACAGCTCAATACATACCCTTAATTCTGTAATTTCGCAATTATCATACCCACAATATAAGTTGACTTCTCTTATAGAAATCATATTTTGCGTATTTTAAAATATAGCATTCTCTTTTATCTTCAAGTTTAATGTTTAAGACTTGCTAAAACGTTAAAAGGATTTTTTTTATCAATCAATTCTTTTTCCTCGCCTTCATTCAATATCTTAAAACCTAATTCATCTTGTGAAACCTCGCTCTGACGTGGATATGAACTCATTGAAAGGGATAGATATTCAGCAACATATTCCCCTAAATCAACTTCGCTTTGAGTGATCATTTCCAAATCTGCGTCCTCAAACTCAAATTCAATAATCTTTTTTTCTTCTTCATTCTCTTTGATTTTGGCTTTATTTTTACTCTTTTGCAAAAATATAATGGAGAAGTCCTCATTAATTGATTCGTTAATATGATTTAAAGTCACAACACATTGTTGGATAACTTTAGCATTCATGCTCACTTTTAAACAATAATCACCAACATCCTTTTGCGATAATTTTTTTAAAATACATTTTGCATTGATATGAATAACCTGTGGAATTGAAAATCTTTTCGCCAATTGTTCACATTCCAATGCGCTTGCCTCTAATACAAGTTCTGTCCCAATCTTTTTAATAAGATCAAGATTAAAAATTCGACTAAATTCATTTTTCTCTATCATGACTTAATCTCCATTTTGTATTGGCATAAAATCAATATTACCATCCAAAATATCTTGGATAGATTGATTGTTTATATGGGTAACTTGTCCATAAACATAGGAGGATATTTTGCTTAATATAATTTTATTAACATCATGTCCACGATATAAATTACGGCCGATAGCCAACGACATTTGCTCAACATCTTTGTTTTTAAACAATTTTTGATAAGTGGTCATCCTGCCATAGAAGGCTTCTGCCATGACTTTAATTTTTTTACCAACCCCAAGATCACCTACACCGATTTCGCGCAAAGTAAGGTCAAGATTATCAAACATTATTTCTTGTAAATGCCGTTTAATCTGTCCGGCATCAGCATTATCTTGATTATTATCTAATTTTTCAATCACCAGCGTCATATGTATAGCCATAAGATCAAATCGTCCATCTAAACTATCCTCAACATCTAAATCTGTGTAAAAAAAAGTATCGCGCGATTGTTCTATCACCTTTGAAAATAATTTATGAGCCGAAATATTAAGCTTTTTCTTTTTTGATAAAAAATCAAACATTGTCATTTTCCTACTTTAAACTTACATAAAATGGCCTTCAAAGATAATTTAAGTAAGAATCATATACTAAACCATTGACTAGCCCTCATGCTAATGTCATTTTGTTGCCAAATTTGAGTAATAAAACATAGCTTGATCCATCTTTGAAATAATATGTGTGAATTAACATGGGACGCTGTAAACTGCAATCAAATCCACAATGGAATTGCTATAAAATAGTGAATATTAAATATGAAACATTTTTTAACTAAAATTACCTTTATCTTATTGATGATCATCAGCGTTTCTGCATGTTCATCTATCAAGCAATACCGCGGTTATGTACCTGACGAAAAAATGATAAGTGCCATTCGCGTTGAAATCGATACAAAAGAATCCGTTGAAGAAATGCTCGGACATCCGACCATGAAACCCACATTTGATGATAAAAATTGGTATTATTATTCTAAAAAAACTGAACGATGGGCATTTTTAAGAGAAAAAGTTACTGAAATGAACATTCTTGCCATTAGTTTTGATGATGATAATTACGTATCCAAAATCAAACATTACACCGTTGATGATAATAAAACCATTCATCCTATGTCAAAGAAAACTCCAACTCACGGTAAAGATGAAAATTTCATAGCCGAATTATTCGGTAATATAGGTCGCTTTGGCGCGGCAGGTGGACGCCCTGAGGCCGGAAATTAGAAATTAGAAATTTCTATTTTCACTTATCACCACTCGCGTAACGGCCTCATTGTGAATTTCTTGATTAGCAACTTCTAATATTTTTGCCGATAATTTATCAAAATCAACAATGCGCGGGTTATCTTCCCGGCCAACTGAATTGACACTATAATATCTTAAAAGCGCATCACGTATGATCAGCACGTTTCTGATAATTGCCATCTTATTTTCGTTACCAATAGTTTCTAATGATATATCCATAACTGCATAGCTTAAAATGCGGCCCTTATAAAAAAGCGGTAATTGCAATCTATCCATACGCGCATATTGATAATCTGGTAATTCCACCGGTTTTTCTTCAATGACTTCTTCGACTTCATGTTTATCATCAGTCCCATCACTATCATGAGCTGGTAGCAAAAGAAAAAATCCCGCCGCCGCACCGCCACCACCAACGATTAAGCCCGCAAGCAAACCAATAATTAATAATTTCTTGCTGGCTTTGGGTTTATTTTCTTCTTCGTTTTCGTTTTCTTCTTCGTTTTTTTCTTCGTTGGCCATGAAGCAATATCCTATTCTTTAAAAATGATGAAACCCGCCTACACTAATATCTATTTCAGAGCCAGTTTGATCCAACAGTTTAATATTATGATCTGCTGTTATTTTGCCGATTTTAGACAGTTTTATATCAAGCTTTCTTGATAATTCCTTTATAGCGTCCTGATCTTTATCGGCGATAGTAAAAAGCAATTCATAATCATCACCCCCACTCCAGATCAGAATACTATACTGTTTTTTTATTGCCAAAAGATTACTAAATGTCGGTGATACGGGTAATTTTTTAAATTCTATCACGGCTCCAACATTAGAATTGTGACAAATATGAGCCAGATCAGCCATTAAACCATCCGATATATCCATAGCAGAGGTTGCTATATCACGCAAAAATATGGCTAATTTTAAACGCGGAAGCGGTCTGTGATAACGTTCAATCAAGGGGGCGAAATTATTGACGTCTCCTATATCTTTAAGTGTATGCTTATCTTTGAGTAGACGAAGTCCTGCGGCCCCATCGCCAAGAGTTCCAGAAACATATATATTATCACCGACCTTTGCCCCTGACCTTGTTAAGATTTTACCTTTTGGCACAAGACCGATCGCCGTGATAGAAATTGTTATAGGCCCCGTAGTAGCAACCGTATCACCACCCCATAAGCTCCAGCCAAACTCTTGTTGTGCCGCCTTTAATCCGCTTGAAAAACCATCAAGCCATTTATCAATATTAAAATTTTTTTTAGGAAGGGCAATATTCAACAAATAACCCTCCGGCTCCGCCCCCATAGCAGCAAGGTCCGAAAGATTGACCCTTATGGCCTTTTGGGCGACCACATTGGCGTCATCATTTTTAAAAAAATGAATGCCCGCCACCAGAGTATCTGTGGTAAAAACCAGTTCTTTATTTTCGGGAGGTGAATAAACCGCCGCATCATTGTTTAAACCAAAGGCAGGCGCACCCTTAGGGGTTAAGGGTTTGAAATATTTATTTATAAGGTCAAATTCTAATGTCGTCAGCTTCTAATCTTTCGTGATATTTTATCAAGAACTCCATTTACAAAACCGGGTTTCTTATCTTCAAAAAACGCTTTGGTCAGATCAATATATTCGTTGATTATAACGCTAGTCGGCACGTCTGGACGGGCGATAATTTCATAAGTTCCCGCGCGAAGAACAGCGCGCGCCACGGATTCTATCCGCGGTAAAGTCCAATCTTCGCTTAATGCATCTATAATAAGCTCATCAATTTCACTTTGGCGTTTCTCAACCCCCATCACAATATCTATAAAAAAATCAATATCCACTTTTGAATATTGATCATCATCAATGGTTTTTCCCAAGCGGTGATCAACAAATTCGTCAATGACCACTTTCGCCCGGGTGTTATTCATTTCCATTTGATATAATGCTTGAGCCGCCGCTAATCGTGCTGAACTTCTTCCCCCGCCCTTTTGTGGGTTTTTGCTTGCCATTATTTATCTATTCCATATTGCTTTTTAAGGTCTATCATTCGTAAAGCGGCCTCGGTCACGGCGGCACCTTTATTATATTTATCAACAGAGCATCTCGCCCATGCTTGATCACGGTTTTCAACGGTTAAAATACCATAACCAATTGCTAACCTGTCATTGATAACCATATCCTGTAGGGCTCTAGCACTTTGTTCGCACACATAATCATAATGGCTGGTTTCACCGCGAATAACGCATCCTAAGGCCACATAGCCATCATAGCCATCATTACCATCGGCTGCAAAACGAATAGCACCGGGAATTTCAAAAGCTCCCGGCACATCAACACGGTCATATTGGACGCCTTTATTTTCTAGAACCTGAATAGCGCCTTTAACCAGCTCGTCAGCAATATCCTCATAAAAGCGGGCTTCAACAATAAGTACTTTCATGATTTATTCCTTAAGCGTGACAATTTTAAGATCAATATTTTCATCAAATTGTTGATGACCAACGATATTTAAACCGTAGCCTTCAATTCCCACCACATTCTGTTCACTATTTGAGAGTAGAACAAAATCCTTAATTCCCAAATCCACCAAAATTTGTGCGCCGATACCATAGGTTTTTATATCAGAGTTTGATTTCTTTTTCTTTTGATCTTTAATATCAATTTGATCGGTGATGTAGGTTTTTCTATTCTCACGTAAGAAAACCAAAACACCGCACTCCGCTTTACCGAGTTCAGCCATAGCCCTATTAAATTGACTTCTGCGCGGGCCTTTATTACCCAACAAATCTTCGAAAATATTAAATGAATGCATCCGCACAAGAATTTTATCCGCCGATTTAGGGTTTCCTTTAACAAGGGCAAAATGCTGTATATTATCATCTTGTGTAACATAAGCCCGCATCACAAACTCGCCGCCAAATTCTGAATCAATTTCTGTGGTGGCAACGCACTCCACCAGATTGTCATTTTTACGTCTATAGGCAATAAGATCAGCAATAGTTGCGACTTTAATATTATGTTTCTTAGCGAATTCCACAAGGTCAGGAAGCCTTGCCATTGTGCCGTCATCTTTCATAATTTCACAAATAACACCAGACGGAATTAAACCCGCCAGACGTGCCACATCAACCGCGGCTTCCGTATGGCCTGCGCGTACCAAGACACCACCGCGACGGGCGACAATCGGAAAGACATGACCTGGCGTGACAATGTCATCTTTACCCTTTGTCGGGTCAATGGCAACGGCAATGGTGTGGGCTCGGTCTGCCGCAGAAATACCCGTAGTCACTCCTTCGGCTGCTTCGATAGAGGTCGTGAAGGCGGTATTATGACGGGTGCCATTTTTTTGCGCCATTAATGAAAGCCCAAGATCATCAGCACGCCGAGCGGTTAAGGCTAAACAAATAAGCCCTCTGCCGTGAGTTGCCATGAAATTAATAGCATCAGGGGTGGCCATTTGGGCTGGGATAATAAGATCCCCTTCATTTTCGCGGCCTTCATCATCAACAAGTATGAACATCCGTCCATTTTTTGCATCTTCTAATACATCTTCGATTGGGGATAAAAAATTATTGGGCATTATTCTCTCTAATTACAGTTTTATATTTATATATTTTCTACGTCACGCATTCTAGATACATAACGTGCCAGAATATCAATTTCCAAGTTAACTTGATCAGCTACTTTTAAAGTGCCAAAAGTGGTTTTCTGTTGAGTATGGGGAATAATATTGATGCAAAATAATGTGGGACCATCAGTTTGATCGATCACTTCATTAACAGTAAGGGAGGCTCCATTAATGGTTACAGAACCTTTTTCCGCCATATAAGCCTTAAGATTATCTGGCACTGAAAATGTCATTTTTTTGCTATCGCCGTCTTGCTCAATCGCAATAGATTGACCGACACCATCCACATGGCCTGTGACCAAATGGCCGCCCAATTCTTCGCCTATTTTTAAGGCGCGTTCTAGATTAACACGTGTGCCTGTTTGCCACTGGCCCAGTATTGTACAGGATAAAGTTTCAGCAGAAACATCAACACTGAAACTGTTTTGCGTTTTATCAACAACGGTAAGACATACGCCCGAACAGGCAATAGATGCGCCAAAATCAATACTAGACGTATCAAATTGTGTGCTAATAGTAATATGTGTATCACCATTTTTCTTAAGCGATATAACTTCACCTATATCTGTAATAATTCCTGTAAACATAGTGTGCCTATTGTATCTTTTTAAACTCTTGCCAATGATCCGGACCTGTCGTTCCTTCATCAATTTTCGTCAGTTTCAAATGTTGATCCAACCTATTTATAGCCATATTATCTAATGCATCAATACCGTCATTGCCAATATTAGTAGCTGATTTAAACCATATGAGATGGTCTATCAGACTTGCTTTAATCAGGGAAGCATTAAGTTGACTTCCCCCCTCAGATAATAACCGCGTTATTGCGTTAGTTGCTAGTGTTTTCATCACCAGATCAATGTCTAGCTGATTATTTTGATCTTTATTTAAACAAAATACCCGCGCCCCTATTTGTTCAAACGATTTTATTTTATTAAGATCGTCACACGATGTCATGATCCATAGAGGTATTTTTTGGGCTGATTTACACAATTTTCCATCCAATGGAAGTCTTAAATGGCTATCCAATATGACGCGAATTGGCGAGCGCTCCTCTAATCCCTCTATTCGACAATCAAGCATTGGATCATCAATAATCGCTGTGCCTATCCCGATCATAATGGCATCATGGTTGGCGCGATATAAATGGCCGCGCATTCTTGAAATTGGCCCTGTTATCCAGCTTTTTTCACCTTTGCTTTTGGCTATTTTTCCGTCTGCGGAACTGGCAATTTTTACGGTAACTAAAGGCCTATTTTCTTTAATTTTCAATAAGAAGCCAAAATTCAAATCATCTGCTTGCTTTTGTAATAATCCAAAATCAACTTTAATCCCTGCTTTTTCAAGCATTGCTATGCCATTGCCGTTGACGCGCGGATCAGGATCGCCCGTTGCAATAACCGCTCTTGATATTTTTGCTTTTATCAATGCTTCTACGCAAGGAGGGGTCTGACCGTGGTGAGCGCAAGGTTCCAATGTCACATAGGCAGTAGATCCTTGCGTATCTATTATCGCATTATTAAGAGCAATAGTTTCGGCGTGGGGTCGTCCCCCTACTCCCGTCCAACCGCGACCAATAATATGATTATCTTTAACAATAACACAGCCGACCGCTGGGTTTGGATGGACTTGCCCTAAACCACGCCGCGCTAGAGCCAATGCCGTTTGCATATAGGCACAATCATCATCATTAAATTGAGCGTTAGGCGTCTTCATGATCAGCTATCTCGCTGACGAAATCTTCAAAATCACTAGCCTCGCGAAAATTTCTATAAACAGACGCAAAACGCACATAAGCCACAGTATCGAGCTGCTGTAAGCCTTCCATAATCAATTCACCAATTTTTTCAGACTTAATCTCACTATCACCAAGGCTTTCAAGCTGGCGAACAATACCGCTGATCATCCGTTCTACTTTATCATCTTCTACCGGTCGTTTTCGGATAGCCATCTGTACAGAACGTTCTAATTTTTCACGCTCAAATGCTACTTTTTTGCCAGATGTTTTAAGAACGGTCAATTCACGAAGTTGCACTCTTTCAAAAGTGGTGAAGCGCGCGCCGCAACCATTGCAAGAACGCCGGCGTCTAATCGCTGAATTATCGTCAGTCGGACGGCTATCTTTAACTTGTGTATCGTCATTTTGGCAAAATGGGCAACGCATAATATTATCCTATAACCATTAATAAATGGGGAATTTATCACAAAGGGCAATTACTTTTTCCCGCACCGTGGCTTCAACCGCGCTATTATCTTCGGGATTCTTGGCAAGGCCGTCTAAAATTTCTAAAATGAAATCACCGACTTGTTCAAATTCAGCCTCGCAAAATCCGCGTGTTGTTCCTGCGGGTGTACCAAGGCGAATTCCCGACGTGACCATTGCTTTTTCTGGATCAAACGGCACACCGTTTTTATTGCAGGTAATATGAGAGCGTCCCAGTGAATTATCTGCATCACGGCCTGTTAAATTCTTAGGCCGCAAATCGACCAGCATTAAATGAGTATCCGTACCGCCGGAAACAATATCACAGCCACCGTCTTTTAATCTTTTAGCAAGGGCGCGAGCGTTTGCTTTTACTTGTAAGGCATATTGTTTAAATTCAGGTTTTAACGCTTCACCAAAAGCAACGGCCTTAGCGGCAATCACATGCATCAACGGCCCCCCTTGAAGGCCGGGGAATACGGCGCTATTAAATTTCTTACCCAGATCCAAATCATTACATAAAATCATCCCCCCTCTTGGGCCACGTAACGTTTTATGGGTTGTTGTTGTTACCACATGGGCATGAGGAAGAGGGCTTGGGTGAACACCCGCCGCAACTAAGCCCGCAAAGTGAGCCATATCAACCAATAAATAAGCCCCAACACTATCGGCTATTTCGCGCATGCGTTTGAAATTTATTTCCCGTGGATAGGCTGAACCACCCGCAATAATAACTTTCGGGCTATGCTCCTTAGCGAGGCTTTCAATTTGTTCAAAATCCATCAAATGGTCATCAGCGCGAACACCATATTGAATGGCATTAAACCATTTGCCCGATTGGGCTGGTGCCGCTCCGTGGGTTAAATGCCCCCCTGCATCAAGCGACATACCCAAAATAGTATCCCCCGGCTTGGTTAGGGCGAGCATGACCGCGCCATTGGCTTGGGCCCCTGAATGAGGTTGAACATTGGCATATTGACAATCAAAAAGTTTTTTTGCCCGCTCTAAGGCTAAATTCTCGGCGATATCAACATATTCACAACCACCGTAATAACGACGCCCAGGATAACCTTCGGCATATTTATTGGTCATGATGCTGCCTTGAGCTTCCATAACGGCGCGACTTACAATATTTTCAGAGGCAATAAGTTCAATATGATTTTTCTGACGACCAAGTTCTAAGCTAATGCTTTCTAAAAGCTCTGGATCTTGATCTTTTAAATTAGCGTGGAAAAATTTATTTAATTGTGATGACATACTTAAAAAACCTTTTAATGAATAAAAAAATTATGACATGAGATCGATACGCGTTTGATGACGTCCGCCGGCAAATTCAGTGTTAAGAAATATTTTCATGCAATCTAGGGCAACGTCAACACCCGTTGTTCGTCCCCCAAGCACCAAGACGTTGGCATCATTATGTTCACGACAAAGTTTTGCCGTTAATCCATCATGCACAAGGGCGGCACGAATATGATGGTGACGATTTGCGGCAATGGAAATGCCAATACCAGAGCCACAAACAAGAACACCGCGTGAGACATCATCGCCTCGTAATGCGGCGGCCATTTTATCAGCATAATCGGGGTAATTGACCGAGCTTGTATCATAACAACCAAG